>NZ_JALEXO010000030.1 GCF_022780145.1 Intestinibacter sp. | reverse complement strand
ACGTCAACTTTAAAATTTAATTGTGAAGGAGCTAGAGGACTAATAATCCCCTAGCTTTTTATATAGCTATAAAAATAATTAAGATGGTATATAAAACTATGTAAAATAATAAATATTTCATATCTATATAGCTTCGTCGCTTCATTATATCACCTCAATTACAAGGATTGACACATATACGAAATTTATACAAGTTTTAGATATTTTACATTAACAAATCCGTGTTTTATATTGTTATCTTTTATGTAATAGATAGAGCCCCAGCTGTTATATACATATCCTAATGTAACCTCTGTTCCATTTTCTAGAGTATCTACTATAGTTCCAAGTGTCTCACCTTCTGCCCTTCTGTCCCTTACATTAAGAGTATCAGAGCAAACTACTTTAGCAGCGCAATTATAGTCTTTATTATTAGCTATAGCTTTTTTATTATCCTTCATTTTTGAAGATATATCCTTTCTAAACTTAGCCATTGTTAATCCAAACTTTGACCAGATAGAAGCTGTATCTCCGTGATTAGATGCTATCCCTAACTCATGTCCTTCTACATGGTTAAGTATAACTGGATAACCCTCGTCAGTCTTGCCTAACGGATCTAGATTGTTTTCTTCGCAAAGTTTAGCAAATAGCTCTACCGCAGTATTATATGTATCTAGAACATGCTCTTTTGCGTCGGCTTTATCTGTTATTTTGAAAGTACAAGGACCCGTATATACGATACTGTTTGGAATAGTCATCTCTACTCCTATATACATATTGTTAGCACTTACTGATTTACTTCCAGCGCCACTATGCCAGCCCTTGATATTCCAAGGCAAGCATTGATATACATTACTACCTTTTTCTATTATTGCATGGACAGCTACCGTTACATTAGGCTTATTCCATTGACTTATAAAAGCACTTGCCTTTGGTTGTGTGCATCCAACGTCGTGTATCATTAAGCCTTTGACCTTCATATGCATATTTTGTTTATATCTATCATTTTTTGTTATGTAGTCTTTTATAATTTTCATATTATCACATCCTATCTTAAAATAATAAAACGAACTCGCTTTGGCCAAACAAAATCACTTAAAATAATAAAGCTACATACATAAAAAATCGTTACATGCATATAGCTATAAAATCCTATTTTTTGTCTCTTAATTGTACAAGTACATCCCTTAATCGCTCAGGAATAGGTATAAATTCACTTGCATTTTCTAGTAATGATATAGCTTCGTTTGATATGAAAAACACAAGTGTCATTTCTCTAAGAGGTATGTTATTTCCGACAACTTTCTGAATTTCATATGCCGTAGCTATAACTATAAAGATAAAAATTTTCTTTATTATACCCTTGTATCCTACTTCACTACTTAACTGTTTGTTGTATATAGCCTTTAAGATGCCTGTTAAATAGTCTAAGACTACAAGTGTTATAATCACTCCTAATAACATGTCAAAACCTCCTAAATGCTTGCACAAAAACCCTCCTACTATCCCTACTATAATACTTATCGAATTAAAATATTTTTCCATGTATTTTACTCCCTTCTAACAACCACATGAGTGTTTTACTCTGTCTTTAAGCTCGTCTTTTTTCGCGTTGTTCCATCTGTTTGTCGTACCTACTAGATAACCTGTGATTCTTCTTATTCTTTCAAAGTCAACTGGAGCTAATGAATAAGTAAGATTAGCATATCCTTCATTATCAATAACTATCTCAACCCATTCGATTTCTCTATGTGGATTTTTATTTTTTATGTGCTTGATATAAGCTTCAATTTCTTGTTGCTCTAGATGTACACCTTTTGGAGTTCTAATATTGATTTTTATACTATCTTTTTTCATAAAATCACTTCCTTTACACAGCTATATATCTACTTGTAACTTACTCTTTACAGCTTGTAACCTATATTTAACACACTTCAAAACATTGGAATTACTACATTCTTATATTTAATAAGGAAATATATTTCACTCGCAGCATGCCCAAGCTCTAAAGTAATTCAAAGAAGCTCTTAACCATATTGCCGACGTGGGAAAAATGGTTATTTTGATTCTTTCTCTAATTGTTCTAATTTTTTTATATATCTGTTCAAGTACCACTGAGCTTTTTTAAGATCTTCTAAAGTATCACCTTTTTTGCCAGCTCGACTGATATATTTGACTACATTACCTAAATGAAATCCTAATTGTTTGTCTTCTATATAGTCAATTACTTCAATATTTCCGTCTGTATAATGTGCTGGATGATTTACATTATCCATTTTTTACCCCCCTTTTTTTCGCATGTTTTCGCATGATTTAAGTCTGTTTTCGCATACTTTTCGCATGAAAAAACGAGACA
>NZ_JALEXO010000029.1 GCF_022780145.1 Intestinibacter sp. | reverse complement strand
TCGGGAATTTAAGCCTTTGGAGTATTATATCAAATGCAAGTAGCTATAAATTTATTTATAGTAAAAGCAGATACGTTGAAAAAGGAATGAAACATAAAATTTTATAATTTTTTATAGATTTTTATAAGTTTTCAGTAACGGATAAAATTAAAATGTCTTACGAATATGATGAACAGTTATCTTTTTTACAAAAACCAAATAAAGATGAAATAGATCCAGAAAATCAGAAAATTTTTGATGCAAATGTAGAAAAAATGGAAAAAAATTGGGGATTTATAAATAATTTATTTAAAATTCTTCCCCTTAATGATAAACAATATAAAGCATTTTTAAATTTTAAAAACTCTTTATTCGACGAAGAAACTACTTATTTGAGCCGTATAGATAAAGAAATGATAGGACTTGTAGTCTCATCTACTAATGGATGCGCATATTGCCTATCTACACATGGATATATACTTCGCGGTCTTACTAAGGATCCTGAATGGGTAGATGAACTTACATATAATTATAGAATAGCTAATCTTACAGACAAGCAACGTGCTCTTTGTGATTTTGCATATTTTCTTACTACAAAGCCTAGAGAAATAGACAAAACTCAATTTGAAAATCTAAAAGCAGTTGGTTTTAACGATCACGAAATACTTGAAGCTTCATATGTAGTTGGATTCTTTAATTATACAAATAGATGGACTGCTGCAATAGGTGCTAAACCTAACTCAGGTCATTTTAGCCATAATAGATCTTTCAATAAATAATCTTATTTCAACTAAAAGAGCATTGCCACATAATCGCAATGCTCTTTTAGTTATTATATAAAATATATATTTAAATTATCCAATACCACCTAATAATATTCCCGCTACAAATACAAATATAGCGATAAATACATATACATACTTAGCCATCGGTTTGAACCAATTTCCTAATTCATGATTTGCACCTGTTTCTATTTCAGACTTAGCCTTATCTATTCCTATTACCCAGAAGAACATCACAGCGGCAATAAATGCTCCAAGTGGTGCTATGTAGATAGATGAGAAGTCTAATAATTGACCTAAAACATCTCCATTTTCAACAAATAACCCTATCGCAAATGTTATCGCACAAATAGATACTACAGCTACCTTTCTGTTTAATTTTAAATTACTTTGTACAGCTTCTATTGGAACCTCTAATAGACATACAAGAGTAGTTATTGATGCAAATATCAATGATATAAAGAATAATATCGCAAATAATCTACCAAAAGGCATTACTTTAAATATAGCTGGCAAAGTTATAAATAAAAGCGGTGGTCCAGATGCTGGGTCTAGTCCAAATGCAAATACTGAAGGTATTATAACAACTGCTGCTATCAAAGCTGCAAGTGTGTCAAATATTACAGTCTTTTTAGCTCCATCTACTATATTCATATCTCTACTCAAATAGCTTCCATATACAAGCATGCCAGATCCTGAAAGCGATAATAAGAAGAATGCTTGTCCCAAAGCATATATCCATGTTTTTGGCTGAGATAAGTATTCCCATTTAGGTATAAACAAGTACTTAAATCCGTCTACAGCTCCATCTAATGTACATACTCTAACAAAAAGTACTAAGAATAAAACGTAAAACGCAGGCATCATAACCTTGTTTATTTTTTCTATACCAGAAGATATACCAAATAAAAGTACTATTAATACTAATAATAAAGCGATAAAATGCCATGGTACACTTCCAAATGGACCCGCAATTTGTCCAAAATAAGCTCCAGGATCTGCAGCATTCATCGCACTTCCTGTTATATATCCCACAAAAAAGCGTATAAACCATCCAACTACTATTGCATATCCTATAGCTATTATAAATGTTCCTATTACTGGAATTGCTCCTAATATTTTACCTCCCTTTTTACCTCTAGTCTTTAAAGCCTCATCGAAGGCTCCTATAGGCCCTTGTTGAGTCATTCTACCAAATGCAAATTCACCCATCAAACCTGTAGCTCCCAAAAGTACTACAAAGATTATGTAAGGTATCAAGAAAGCAGCTCCTCCAAATTGACCTATTCTATATGGAAATAGCCATATATTTCCCAAATTATTTTATATATCATTATATTTTTTCATAAAAATGGCAAGATTTATTATTAAATAGTTCATATTAATTATATATAATAGAAGTTGAGTGACAAAACAATTAGTATTAGACAATTTGAATGTTAATTAAATTTTTATAATAGGAGACAATATTTATATGAATGATTCAGTAAAAAATTTAACACTTGCATCTATCCTTACTTCTTTATTCGTAGTGATCACGATTTTTGCGTTGTCGACGGGACTTGGATATGGGATTTATTTAGATTTTGCTGTACCTATTTTCTTTGCGCTTGTTTATTTAAAATGTGGCGGAAAATACACTATATTAAGCGGAATAGTTTCAGTTTTATTAGTATTTATGGTAGTTGGAGATTTGGCAGGAGCTCTATTTATAAGTCAAAGCTTTTTACTAGGGGTAATCTGTGCGTATTTTATGGACAAGGACAGTATCCTTATGGAGGATATATTCTTTGCATCTATATTGGGAACCTTCACTATTTTGTTGGTAGATTTATATACTAAAGGTTTAACTGGATATAGTTTAATCACAGAATTTAAGGAAATGGCAGCTTGGTTTCCTTACAAAAATTATCTCAATTTTTTCATCTACCTGTTAATAGCTTTTTATGTAGGCGGTATGTGCTTTTGTATATACTATATATCATTATTTTTAGGAAAGAGATTGAAGATTTTAACTCAAAACGCTGAGAAAAAATACTATATCTTCAGAAATTTAAAAGCATTTAATAGATTTTTATGCTTAAGGAGAAGTACTTTTTATGCCTGCGCCATTTATATTTTTATTGTAGAGCTATTAAATATACTCAATGTAAAAATCGATTTTATTTATTTAAGAGTAATATTGATTTCAATAGAATACTTAGCTTTCTATTATTTATTTAGGGATTCGATTATAATAATACAGGATTATATCCTAACTCGCAGTAAAAAAGTATTATACGTTAGACTATTTATGCTAGCTGTACTTTTACCTTTATTCTTTGTATTTAAACTTGAATTTTTAATTTTAGTTGTCGTATCCTATATTATAGATGTGAAAAACCAAATACGATTACACCAAAAGAAAATCGTAGATTTGTATTATCAAAAAGTAAAACCTTAGAAGCTCACCTTTATCTTCTAAGGTTTATTTACTACAAACACATAACTATCAAATCCCATACTTTAGAAAAAAGATACATTAATGCCACAACCGCAATGCATCTTTTAAATGGTGTATTTATAAGATCAAACTCTGATTCCTCATTAATCCCTTTTATACTAAAATACGTAATTATCACTGTAATTATTGAAGCATAATAAAATGACCATGTATCTCCCTTAATGGGTCTAAATATTTTATCTATTAATATTTCTGAGCTATTATCTCTTGCCATTAAAATGAACGCAATTACTAATCCCATATAGCAGATTATTTTTTTCCTTTGAGAAAATTTATTTTTTCTCGTTTTATTTTTTATAATATCTCTATCTTCTTCTATATTATGTATATTTTTTAAATAATTATATACAATCGCTATAATACCTATATATAATATAGTATTAAGCAATTGAAATAAAATTTCGTCTGTTATTGTAATATCCATAATTAAATCTCCAAACCTAAAACATCGTATTTTACAAAGTTATTCATATCTATTTCTTTGCCTCTGCTGTCAAAATATTTAAACTCCAAATCCTCGTCTTTAAATTTAGTCAAATCTATTATATCCATGTCGACTTCATTCAACTCAGTATGAGCAGTTGCCACGACTTTTTTGTTTAAATAAACCTTTGCATCTATAGAATCACTTCCATTACAGACTAAAACCAAAGCTTTTTTCTCTAAATTCTTACCGTAATCTATAATAAATACTCCCCCTGATATATCAATTGGTTCGTGCTTTATAATTCCTTTTTTTAATTGAACGTATATAGGTGACATCCCTTCTTTTGTAGTTTTAAACACGCACACACCAATTTTATATTCTGATGAAAAACCAACTATTAAATTATTACCTATCTTCTGTATATCATAGATATAAATGTCTTTTATATTTCCTGTTGACTTAAAATCAGCTATACTCTGCTTTATAGATATAATTTCTCTTGTGTGATTATCGTATTCTTCATTTTCATATATCGAAAAATCTTGCTCTAATGATCCATACTCACCATTATTATATAACTGGTATGCACTTGGATTAGATACAGTAAATACCGCCCAAAATATAAAAGCTATATAAATAACTTTATATGTCTTGTATCTTACCTTTTTATAATTTAGTATATTTTTTATTCTCTTCTCGATATAAATTTCTCCAAAAGCTATAGGAGAGTATAAGTAATCCGAAGAAAATGCAGCAAATTCCAATAATGAATTACTGTAATCGACCTTTATAGTCCCTCTAAAATCCTTCATAACCCTCTCATCACAAGACATCTCCATATCCTCACTCATAAGCGAAAAAGCCTTCCATATAAGTGGATTAAACCAATGTATAATTACTGCTAAAAAATACACTTGTTTCAAAATATAATCAAATCTATCTATGTGTATTTTTTCATGTCGTATTAAATACAGCTTCTCCATTTCATTGAGCTCTGTAGGAATATATATTCTAGGCTTAAAAAATCCAAATACAAGGGGAGAGTTTATCATATCTGTCTCGTAAATATTGTCCTTTACAATCGTAGCTGTGCTCAGTTTTTTTCTCATCTTTATATATGAAATTATGCTGTAAGCTCCAATCATGATCATTCCTATTATCCATATAATTATCACAAACCATAAAAAATACTGCATTGTACTTCTGTGCAAATCTAAAGTCGATATTACATCATTAGATGAACTGTATTCCCTTACTACTCCATCCGATATATTTTGAAGTGTATTCGTGTTTATGTTTTTTTTGAAGTTTCTTAAAACTATCAATCCCATCGAAATGCTTAAATTCATCGGTATCAGTAATCTTACAAATAAAGCTATCCACAGTAAATATGAATATATCTTAGGAAATCTACTCAGCATGTATCTAGCTATTAATATTATTAAAAACAACACTGAACCAATTTTAGTCATATTTATTGCTTCATTGAACACTAGCTCTAAAAAATCCATGTATTTCCCTCCCCTCAAAATTTCTATCCAGTATAACTATCTGATATCATATATGTGTCTTTATCTATCTTTTCTATATCTAATAAATTATATTTGTCCACACACCAGCCGTCATCTGTAGGTACTCCATTTCCTGCATGAAACTTTTCAAATCCCGGAGCCATTTTTAAATCAAAATCCATCTCTACCCTAAATTTATCGCTGCCTAAACGTTCCTGTAATTTAAGGTTCTTTATTACGCAATCTGATACTGTACTATCTCCATTTTCAGAATACATTTTTTTGAACTTGATATTTTCCATAAATAATATTTTTGAAATTTCCTCTTCAGTAGTGTTTTTCTTTACAATTGCAATATCATCACTTGATATTAGAAGTTTATCATAAGTATAATCTTGCTCTACCATCTCATCTCCACCTGTATATATTTGCGTTTGTTGTGGTGGAACTTCCACCATATACGACATTTTTAAGTAATCGTCATCTTGATTTAGTAAAAACTTGTGTTTCCCTTTACTAGATAATTGTATGTATTTTGTAGAATTTACATATAATGAATTTGCATATTTACTATATGCCCCAGCTCCATCGTAGAAGTTATTAAAATCGAAATACACACTATCATCTGGATATCCGTAAATATAGCATACTATTTCTTTATCTTTTATAAAAACAATTTGATTCATACCTTCATTTAAGCCTTCTCGTATTTTATTAGATTTAAAACCTATAGCGCTCTCTATATCCTCTTTAGACGCATATGGAGAAAAGCTATACAAATAATCCCACTCAAAGTCAGTTAAATCCGATAAATCATCAACTAGTACATTTTTATTTTCACTTTTTTGTTTTAATGCTTCTATATTTTTAACTAGCGACTCTGAATTATCTAAATCGTTATTTTTAGGATTAGATATTAAAAATAACGTAGAAGCGACTATTAACAATACAACTATCAAAATCACTGACTTTTTAGGTTTTTTATAACCTAAAATATTTTTTATTCTAGATTTAATACTGTTTTCAGAGAACGAAATTGGCACATTAAACGTATTACCTCTATTAACAGCTAAATTCAAAAGTGAATAGCTATAATCAGCCCTTATATCTTCTCCTAAATTCTTCATTACCTTTTCATCACAGGACATCTCCATGTCTCTAGTCATAAGCATGAAGCTTATCCACATAATTGGATTAAACCAATGCACTGCTAAAAGTAAAAATGCTATTATTTTTATCAAATAATCCTTCCTTCTCAAATGCACTTTTTCATGTTCGATTATGTAGATTTTTTCCTGATCAGTAGTATTTGTAGGTATATATATTTTAGGTCTAAATAATCCAAATACAAATGCTGTATCTATTTGATCGCTTTCGTATATATTTTCATCGTACAATGTAGCCATTTTTATTCTCGAATTAATCTTTATATACGACACAATAAAATACACAATTAATATTTGAATACCTATTAACCATAAAATTGCTGCTATCTGCGTAAAATTAATTTCAAAGCCTTGAGTATTATCGACCGTATGCTCTACTATATTGTTATTTGTAGCTTGAGTCATCGAAATATTAGAAATACTATTGTTTACAGTTATATTTTTAGAAGCTCCATCTATTTTTCTAAATCCATCTCTATTAACCAAATTAAATAAGCTTAATTTAGAAATAAATGATATAGGACACACCAGCCTAAATAAAACAGCTATCCAAAGGGCAAAAGAAAATCCTTTAGGAGCTTTTTTGATGATAAATCGAATAATAATAACTACAATCGCAACATAGCTCGCAGTTATACTCATATCCAATATATTTTTAAATATATTCTCTAATAAATACATGTTAAGCCCTCTCTTTTCTAATCTTCTTTATAAGAATCTATCAGCTTCTTCAACTCATCTGCTTCCTTTTTAGAAATTTTCTTATCTCCAAAAAATGCAGTCAAGAATTTAGGTAGCGAACCACCAAATGATTTATCGACAACCTCATGACTTTCGTATTTTTGAGTTTCTTCCTTTTTAACTAAGGATGTCACTATTGTATTTTCATTTTTCACAAAATTTCTTTGAGATAATTTTCTCAGTACGGTATATGTAGTAGATTTTTTCCAACCAAGTCTTTCATTGCATAATTTAACTAGATCACCTGATTTAACGGGTTCCTCTTCCCAGATAATATTCATAAATTTATATTCCGCATCGAATAATTTATAATCCATAATTCCCATCCTCCTTTTGGTTTATTGTAATAAACCTATATTTATTTTAAGTTTATCACGATAAACCAATTTTGTCTATCGAAATTTTCCATAAAAAAACTGCTATAAGAGATCGTCCTCCTATAGCAGCCATTATTTATTTTTATTTAACTTTTACTATCCATCCTTCTGGAGCTTCTACATCACCAAATTGTATTCCATATAGAGTTTCATATAATTTAGTGATAACTGGTCCAGCTTCTTCCTTGCTGTGGAATATGTATTCTTTGTCGTTGTAGAATATGCTTCCTATTGGTGCAACAACTGCAGCTGTACCACAAGCACCTACTTCTACAAATTGATCTATATCATCTATTAATATTTCGCCTTCTATTGCTTCCATACCTAAGTAATCTCTAGCAACTGTTAATAATGAATTTCTAGTTATACTTGGTAGGATAGATGGTGAATTTGGAGTTATAAATTTGTTGTCTTTAGTTATACCAAAGAAGTTTGCAGCTCCTGCTTCTTCTATCTTAGTGTGAGTCGCTGGGTCTAAGTATATACAATCAGAATAACCTTCTTCATTTGCTATTTTATGAGGAAGTAAACTACCTGCGTAATTTCCACCAACCTTAGTAGCTCCAGTTCCCCATGGTGCTGCTCTATCGTATTTAGCAGTTGTCATTGAAACTGGCTTAAATCCACCTTTGAAGTATGGTCCTACTGGTATACCAAATATGCAGAATAAATATTCTGGAGCTGGTCCAACACCTATATTATCTCCACAACCTATCATAAATGGTCTTAAATAATATGTAGCACCTGTTCCATATGGTGGTACGTATTTTTCATTTGCTTTTACAACTTGAATACACGCATCTATAAATTTATCAACTGGTACTTCAGGCATTAATATTCTTTTGCAGCTATCTTGAAGTCTTTTTGCATTCATATCTGGTCTAAATAATTGTATAGATCCATCTTTTGTTGAATATGCCTTTAATCCTTCGAAGCATTCTTGTCCATAATGTAGAGCTGTAGCTCCTACACTTATAGATATTTTATCTCCTTGTTGTATCTTTCCTTCATCCCATTTTCCATCTTTCCAATAAGATACATATATATTATCTACATATCCATAGTTAAATCCTAGTTCATCCCATTTTATATTCGTTTTCTCCATAAAAACTGTCTCCTCTGCTATTTTTTAATTATTTACAATTTTCAAACTTTTCTATGTATACAATATATAATAACAAATTTTGCTATATTACACCATATATTTTATAATAAATTTATAATAAATTTTTTTTACATTTTTAGGAATTAGGAGGATGATAATATGAAATTAAACAAAATAAGTACTATATATTTCAGCCCTACAAATACAACAAAAACTATAGTTGAAACTATAGCAAATGTATTTTCCAGTGAAATAAATACTTACGATATAACATTCGATAGAACAAAAAAGGTTGAAAATTTTAAAGAAGATGAACTTTTAATAATTGGTATGCCTGTATATGGAGGTAGAATACCTTATCTAGTACAAGAATTCGTAAAAAATCTAAAAGCTAATAATACACTATGTATCCCCGTAGTTGTATACGGTAATAGAGATTACGAGGATGCTCTTTTAGAATTATCAGATTATCTTGAAGAAGGTGGATTTAAGATAGTATCTGCTGGAGCGTTTATAGGTGAGCATTCATTTGGCGCTGAAATAGCAGGTGGTCGTCCTAACGACGATGACTTAAATATAGCAAAAGACTTTGCATTAAAATCAAAACAAAAAATACAAAATATAAATTCTGTAAATGACTTTGAAAAAATAAATATTCCAGGAAATCGTCCTTACAAAGAATCAGCTTCTGCTACGATTGAATGGGAACCAGAAACATTAGACAACTGCAATGACTGCGGTTCATGTAAAGATGTCTGTCCTATGGGTATAATAGATAAAGGAAATCCTAAACTTATAACTGATATATCAAAATGCATACATTGTTGTGCATGTGTAAAAGTATGCCCACAAAATGCTAAAGTTATGACATCTGAAATGTACAATAAATTCAAAGAATTCAAAGGATTTTTGATGTTAACTTGTTCTGAACAAAAGCAACCAGAACTTTTTATGTAGTAGGCTTTAATAAATAACAACCCTCAGTGGGAACTAGCCCACTGAGGGTTAAATATCCTATTTGTTTAATTGAGCTAAAATATCTTCTACATCATGTCCATGTACCTTACAAGCTTCCTCTAAAGTCTCAACTTGTGCAGAAGGACAGCCTAAACATCCCATACCCATGCCAATTAAAACCTCTGCAGCATCTGGTTTCATTCTCAATATTTCTCCTATAGTCATATCTTTTGTTATCATAAAATTCACCTCTATTTTTTATTTATATCAATCATTTAATGATATATTTGCTAATATTTATCTTTAACTATTTTAGGTATTTTAATTCAAGATTTTCTAATAAATCTATATATTTTTCTCTAACTTGTCGGTTTTCAAATTCATATTTATCACATTCTCTATCTACAACATCTAAAATATCTCTATCTAATTCTCTATTTGCAAATTCAAATATAACTCTATCCTCTTTGTCTATATGAGACTTAAGCAAGTTAGTATAAGAAACTGCATTTGCAATTATATCTAGTTTAGCTTCACAATCGCCTGACTTAAATTGATTTAATGATTTTTCGAGATTAGATACGTATAATCGTCCTAAATCGTGCTCTACCAACATACCATGTGTAATTAATTTTTCTCCAATTGTATCAATATTATCTACCATTCTATTAAATAAAATTATTTCTTCTTTATTGTGATGATGACCATCTGCAAAATTCCTAATAAAATCTATTACGTTTAGAAAATCTCCATACTCTAATTTATTATTGTCTATAAATTCCATACACATATTTCTGACTACTGATAACATCCTTTTTATATATTCGTGTTCGTTTTTCATAAGTTCAATTGCACTCATGCCTCTGCCTCCCTATTTTATATATAATAATCCTATATTAAATACCTTTTTAGTATTTACATTTATGGAATACTTTATAACTCATATGAAAAAAATTGATTATAACTATTATTAAGTGGTATTATTTTATAATACATAGGAAATCAACATTATGCCTCTTTAGGATAAAGATTTTCTTATAATAATATTTTAAAGGTGGTAAATTAACATGTTTTACGATATGAAGCCCGAAGAAATTTTAAATTTATTTAAAGATATAGATTATACAATTAAAACATTCTCTGCGAAAGAAATCATAGCACTTGAAGGTGATGAATGTAAATACATAGGTATTATATTAAAGGGTACCCTAGATATTAAGCGAATGTTGAGCAATAAAGTCGTCAAGATGACTTCAGTTGGTCCAGGTCAACTATTTGGAGAGGTAATTGTATTTTCCGATGTAAACAAGTACCCTGCGACTGTAATATCTTCTTCAAAATCTGAGATATTATTTATCTCAAAAGAAAATTTTATAAAATTTTGTTATACTCATGCCGATTTTTTAGAAATGTTTCTAAAGGATTTAAGCAATAAAATTTTAATTTTAAATAAATCTATAGAAAGATTATCCTACAATAGTATTCGCCAAAAAATCAGTAATTACATCTTAGACGAGTACCAAAAGCAAGGCAGTAAATTTATTAATATAAGCATGACCAAACAAAAGCTCGCTGAAACTCTAGGAGTACCCAGACCTTCTTTATCTAGAGAGCTTATCAATATGAAAGAGCTCAACATCATAGATTATTCTAAAGATACAATAAAAATTTTAGACTTAGAAGCTCTATTTAAAATTTTAGACGAATAAAAAGTCCCCCCTCTCAATTGAGATGAGGGGCTTTTATATTTCTATTCCATAAACATTTTTATATCTTCTTCTACAGTAGATATTCCACCTATACCAAAGTTTTCAACTAATACCTTAGCGACATTTGGTGATAAGAATGCTGGAAGAGTTGGTCCTAGATGTATATTTTTAACTCCTAAATATAATAATGATAATAATACTATAACAGCTTTTTGTTCATACCAAGCTATATTAAATGCTATTGGAAGATCATTTATATCGTCAAGACCGAATACTTCTTTTAATTTTAAAGCTATAACAGCAAGTGAATAACAGTCGTTACATTGTCCTGCATCTAGCACTCTAGGAATTCCACCTATATCTCCTAAATCCAATTTGTTGTATTTATATTTTGCACAACCTGCTGTAAGTATTACTGTGTCCTTTGGTAGAGCTTTTGCAAATTCTGTGTAGTAATTTCTAGATTTAGCTCTTCCGTCACAGCCTGCCATTACGAAGAATTTTTTAATTGCTCCAGATTTTACTGCTTCTACTATTTGATCAGCTAGTGTTAGCACTTGGTTATGTGCAAATCCACCTACGATTTCACCTGTTTCTATTTCTGTCGGTGGTGGGCATTTTTTAGCATGTTCTATTATTTCAGTAAAATCTTTATCTGACTCGCTATTTCCATTTATATGCTTGCACCCTTCAAATCCAACTGCTCCTGTTGTATAAACTCTATCCTTGTAGCTATCCTTTGGTGGTACTAAACAGTTTGTAGTCATAAGTATTGGACCGTTGAAGCTTTCAAATTCTTCTTTTTGTTTCCACCA
>NZ_JALEXO010000025.1 GCF_022780145.1 Intestinibacter sp. | reverse complement strand
AAGCTAGAAAATGTAAATATAGATAGGTTAAAGGACAAGGATTTAAAAGAGATTTCGTATAAATGCAGTATATGTAATTCGTCTGAAAAGCTTTTATCAGATGGCAAAACTGTACTTTATTGTGCTTATTGTGGGGTGAATTTATAATGGATTTAAGAGAACTTAGAAAGATTAGCTTTGAATTTAGGAGAATAAGCAGCGATATGCTAAATTCAATAAGCGATGACAACAACGCGTATTTGATAAAATTTAGAAAATTTATAGATGATACAAAGATAATAAAGGATTACATAGATTCAAAGGTAAAATACTCGACTATAGACTGGTCTAAATCTTTTATAGAAGAGGATTGTGGGTTTAAAAGTGTAATAACACCTACAAATCAAAATGATCATATAAAGGCTATGTACGACTACCTTTTAGTTATGACTGATAGAAATAAGAGCTTAAACGGCGAGGCGTTTGATTTTCATCTAGGAAGATGCAAGGTAAATGAGAGAATTCAGTTTTATCTAAATAGAGTGTTTTTACCTCTAGTTCACTACATAAACGATTTTCTAATAGAAGAGATGTTGTCTGTAGATGAAAAGAAATAATAGGAAGGAAAAATACAAATGAGATTAGTAATATTAGTTGACAACTATGCAATAAATGGAAGAAATCTAAAGGGAGAAGGAGGAGCATCTTATTACATAGAAGATGAGGATAAAAAATTTTTACTAGATGTAGGTGTATCTGATTTGTTTATGAAAAACGCCGAAAACCTAGATATAGATTTAAAGGATGTAGATACAGTAGTTCTATCACACGGTCACTATGATCATACGACAGGCATAAAGTATTTTATAGATAGCAAGGATAAAAAAATAAATATGATTTGCCATCCTCTTTCATTTAATAAAAAGAAAAGAGAAAATAAAAACATGGGAGCACCATATAGTAAAGAAGAAATAGAAAAGCTTGCAAATGTAACTTTTTCTAAAGAGCCTCTAAAGATAAGTAAAAATATAACTTATCTAGGACAAATCCCAGACACAGTTGAATTTGAAAATAGAAAGCTTATGGGTCAAATAGAAATAGATGGCGAATTTAAGGATGATTATATACTAGACGACTCTGCTCTTTTATACAAAACAAAGGATGGAATTTATATAATCACAGGATGCTCTCACAGCGGCATCTGTAACATAATCGAATACGCCAAGAAAATAGCAAATGACGATAGAGTACTTGGCATAATAGGAGGTACTCACCTTCAAGAGATAAACGAGCAGACCGCTAAAACTATAGAATATTTCAAAGAAAACGACATAAGGGAATTATACCCATGTCACTGCACTAAATTTCATGTAAGAGCAGAGATGTTTAAAACGCTAGACATAAAAGATGCATATGTAGGTCTTGAAGTAAACTGGTAAAATTAGCTAATTTCCCAAACAGTTTATATAAAAGGGGCTAACCGTAAATTATTTTACGATTAGCCTCTTATATTTTGCAATGAATATTATAAATTATTTTTACATAATAGAATTTATTTTATCTGATACTAATTTAGCACTTGAATTTAAATCATCTAAAACTTCATTTAGAGAATTTTCGTAAATAAACTCGATAATAGTAGTAGAAGCTGTGATACTAACTGTGCCGTACAGTACATAGTTTTTTAGAAGTATTGGAACTGCTATACTGCTAGTATAGCCCTAGTAGGAATATCTATAACTTTAGGATGCGCAGCTTATATATCAGGAGACTTATCAGGAAGTGCGATGGGTATATCTACAATAACAGGTATAGATAGTCAAATTATAGGGCCTATTATAGGATGTATAGTTTTATTTATAGTATATAAGGGTTCATTTAAAATATTAGAAAGACTACTTACTGCTTTAGTTGTTGTAATGGTTGTAGTTTTCGTAACTACAATGTTTGTAGCTAAACCAGATTTAGGCGAAGTGGCTAGAGGTTTTAAAAGAGACGAGCTTTAGTGATAAGCTCGTCTTTTGCATTAGAAATTAAAATTCTATTATTTTCTATTCATTTATTTTCAATTCAAAAACATCGTTTCTAGAGTAATGACCTACAACGTCTAAATCTATTTTACTTTGGATTACTTTATCCATATCTAAATCAGCAATTAACATTTCTTCCTTATTAAATACAGGTCCTGCCACGTATTTTCCAAAAGGATCTACTATACAAGTTCCACCAGGACACATGATTTCAGGTTGATTGTCTAAATCGTGAATATAGTTTAAATCTTGAGGATACATGCTCTTTTCAACGTATTGATTGCAGCCTATAACAAAGCATCTACCTTCTAGAGCAATATGTCTCATAGTAGCTTGCCATTCTTCTCTCGAGTCAGCAGTAGGAGCTAGATATATAGAAACTCCTTTTTTATACATCGCGACTCTAGCAAGTGGCATGTAGTTTTCCCAGCATATTAAAGAACCCATTTTTCCAAAAGGAGTATCGACAACAGTTAAAGTACTTCCATCTCCTTCTCCCCATAGAGAACGTTCACTGCCAGTTGGTTTTAACTTTCTATGTTTACCTAAATATTTTCCATCAGGACCAAAGAATAAATTTGTGCAATATAAAGTGCCAATTCCATCCTTTTCAGTACATCCCATTGATAGATAGACTCCATTTTCAAGGGCAGCATTTGCTAGAATTTCTGTAGTTTCACTTGGAACTAATACAGAGCTATCGTAGTAGCGTTTAAAATCTTCACGACCAGCATCTGTTCTACTACCTACTATAAATCCAAAAGAAAGACCTCTAGGATAGCAAGAAATAAATGCTTCAGGGAATACTACTAATTTTGCACCGGCATCAGCAGCTTCTTTTATAAGCTTAACAGCTTTTTCTACTGTAGCTTTTTCATCCATAATTATTGGTGCAGCTTGTACTGCTGCAACTCTAACTTTATTACTCATATAATCACCCCTAAATAAGTTTATAAATAGATAATTATTGCATGCAAATTATGTGTAGGAAATGGTAGTGCACTTTTTATTGTAAATTCTTTCCTGTTAATATAATAATACTACAATTTATGAAATTAATAAAATTGAATTATATGATATATAAATTCAAAAAAATTGATGATAAATGATTGAGTTATTTTAAAGAACTTTGAATAAATTCAATAATGAATTATAATAAGTTTAAAAATGATAAATTTTATGTAGGATGGAGTTTGGATAGATGGAATTGAGAAATTTAGAGACATTTTGTATGATATATAAATTAAAAAGCTTTACTAAGGCAGCTAAAGAATTGGGCTATGCTCAATCAACTGTGACAACGCAAATAAAGATATTAGAAAGAGAATTAGGTGTTCAGTTATTTGAACGAATAGGCAGAAATATAGAATTGACTTCTAAAGGAAAAATATTTTTGGAATATGCTACTCAAATATTAGAACTATCAAATAAAACTATAGAGGCTGTAAGTGAAAAGGTAGAACCAGATGGAGTTTTAACTATCGGAGTAGCAGAATCCCTATGTACGATGATGTTTCACGAGCCCCTTAAAAAATATCATGAAAAATATCAAAATGTAGATATAATAATAAAAGTCGCTACATATAGAGATTTGCTAGATATGATAAAAAACAATAGAGCAGATTTTGTATTGATGATAGGTGAAAAAGTAAATGATTTTGACTTAGAATGTATAATGCACTACGATGAAGAAATGGTCATTTTAGCTTCACCTAAAAATCCTATAACTGATAAAAAGAAATTAAAAATCAAGGATCTAGAAAACCAACCTTTGATTTTAACGGAACAGGGATGTAGTTATAGGGCAGCATTTAAAAGGAGATTTAAAGAGGAAGGAATAGAGCCCCATATATCTCTTGAAGTAGGTGGATTAGAAGCGATAAAGAAGTTAACAATGGGAAATTTAGGGATAACATTGCTGCCACTTATGTCTGTAAGAGAAGAAATAGATAGCAAAAAATTGATAAGTTTAAATATAATTGATTGTGAATTTAAAATAGTTACTCAGCTTATTTATCACAGAAATAAATGGTTTACACCTGCTATGAAGGCTTTTATCGATGAATTTGAAATTTGGATAAATGAAAATATTAGCAAAGATATAGAGTTTAAAAAATATTAAATGAATATTTATATACAAGAAGTAGCTTATTTTTTTAGGAAACCTTTTGTATATAAATATTTCCATAAACAATTATTAAATCCGAGTAGGAAATTATATTAAAAAATAAAAGCAAAAATAACAATATAAATTTTTTCAAAATCAAAAAATATGTTAACATATAACTATTAAAATAATACAGAAAGAAGAGAACTAATGAAAGAAAATTACTACGAAAAATTATTAAATATAAATACAAAAGGAAATGAAAATTGGAACAAAACATCAGCACATAATCATCCATATGAACCTACTCTATATGAAGCATTAGATTTTCTATTTGAAAATTACGATTTAAATAAAAAAGATCATGTTGTAGACTTTGGATGTGGGAAGGGAAGACTTATATTTTATATAAATTATTATTTTAAATGTATTGCAAGCGGAATAGAGTTTAATGAAATATACTATAATGAAGCGTTATTAAATAAATCTAGATATATTCAAAAAAATAAGAAAATGGAGGATAAAATAAATTTTCACTGTAACCTAGCACAAAATTATGATATAGATCCAAGGGACAATAAATTTTATTTTTTTAATCCTTTTTCTGTGCAGATTTTTATGAAGGTCGTTGAAAATATACTAGATTCTTTTGAAAAAAATCCTAGAAATATAGATTTAATACTTTACTATCCAAGTGACGACTATATTCAATTTTTAGAATATAGAACTTCATTTATATTAGAAAGAGAAATTATCTTTGATGACTTATACAAAAATGATCCAAAAGAAAAATTTCTTATATATACTTTAAAAGTAGATTTCTAAAATACGCATATAATTACTTTATTTAATAAATTGAATTACTATTTTATCTTTTATATATTTTGTAAAAACGAACTATATAAATATTACTTATATATAAAGTTCGAAAAATACCTACTATAGTTGACTTATTTTGGCATATATGTTATCATTTTCCTAAAAATAAACATTTTTTTGAAGGTTATCCGTTCACTTGCTGAAATGAATATGACTATGGTAATAGTAACTCATGAGATGTCATTTGCTAGAGATATATCAGATAGAATGATATTTATGGATAAAGGAGTAATTGTAGAAAATTGTACTCCAGAGGAATTATTTAACTCTAAAAATGAACGTACTAGAGAGTTTTTAGGAAAATACCACCAAGGTGTATAGTAAAATTTTTGTAAAAAAATAAGGGGGAAGATTGAACCCTTTATTTTTTTATTTTAATATTATATTATTAAAGTTGATTTAAAATACATAAATTAATAATATAATACCATGGGGGTGAAGTATTTTGGATAGAAGGTCTAGAATTAATTTTATTTTTAGAACTATTTTATTTTTTTCAGCTATAATAATATTTATCGATAATCCAAATAATATAAATAAAATATTAAATTACGAATTGATATTTAATATAAAAGTCTACCATATATGCTGGATTTATTTAGTAAATGATATTTTAAAAGTAGTTATTCCATCTAAAAGTAAAAATACATATAATGGAAAATTATTTTTAAAGCATTATAAGGAAAGAAATAATTATAATCAAAATAGATTGCAAACTGAAGTAGTAGAAGCTAATAAAAGCGCGCTTAATGTAGCTCTACTTTGGATAGGGGCAAATATAATAATATTGTATATATTTTTAAAATTGAAATTAGATACTTCATATTTGATAATGCTATTTTTATTTTATTTTTGGTGTGATATGATATGTGTGAATATATGGTGTCCATTTCAAGCTTTATTTATGAAAAATAGATGCTGCAATGTATGTAGAATTTACAATTGGGATCATATAATGTATCTTACTCCCTTTATATTGATGCCTAATTTTTGGACATACTCTTTAGTAGCTCTCGGATTATTTAGCTTAATACAATGGGAATATCAGTATAGAAAGCATCCAGAAAGATTTTTTGGAATTTCAAATATGAATCTAAACTGCGCTAATTGTAAAAACGAGTGCAGATTTAATAGGAAAAAAGTAGAACAAAGAAGTAAAAAATATAACGAGGTATAAATATGAACAATAAAAAAACGGCTTTAATAACAGGATCATCTAGGGGAATAGGAAGGGCAATTGCGACCTTATTTGCCAGAAATAATTATAATGTTGTAATAAATTACAATAAATCTGAAGAAAAAGCAAGAGAGCTTTACAACGAATTGACAAATGAAGGCTTAGATGTGAGAATATTTAAAGCAGATGTTTCTAAGATAGAAGAAGCAAATGCGCTTGTAAACTACACTATAGGTCAATTTGAAAATATAGATGTACTAGTAAACAACGCAGGTATAAGTAAACCATGTCTATTTACAGATATGACTTACGAGCAATGGAATGAGACTATGTCTGTAAATTTAAATTCAGTATTTTATGTTACAAAAAAAGCTTTACAATATATGATTCCAAATTGTAGCGGTAAAATAATAAATATATCCTCTATGTGGGGGCTTGTCGGAGGTTCTCTTGAGGTAGATTACTCTGCATCTAAGGCCGCTATAATCGGTCTTACAAAGGCTTTAGCGAAGGAATTAGGCCCTTCTAATATAAATGTAAACGCCATCGCACCAGGTGTAATAAATACAGATATGGTGAAAGGCTTAGGCGAAGAAACTCTAAACATGCTAAAGGAGGAAACCCCTCTAATGAAAATAGGACAGCCTGAAGATATAGCTAGATGTGCTCTATTTTTAGCTGGTGAAGGTGGAGATTTTATAACTGGACAAGTAATAAGCTCAAATGGAGGATTTGTAATATAAATATAACAAAAAGGAATAGAAAAAATAAAAACTATAAATTTCAGCTCAATAATAAAATCTGAAATTTATAGTTTTTTTAATATATAATTATCCCATACGAGTAAAATAATCGATTGCCTTTGAAAAATCTTCTATTGTTTTTTCTGCATCTCCATGTTCTATTCCATCTTTTACGCAGTGGTGTAGATGACCCTCTAGAACTACCTTTCCCACTTTATGTAGAGCATTTTTAGCTGCATTTATTTGAATTAAAATATCTTCACAAGGAATATCCTCTTCTACCATTTTAGATATCGCATTTAGCTGACCTTGGATTTTTTTTATTCTAAGCTGAATATTTGGTATATCCATACATTGACGCATACTAACCCCTCCTATTATTAAACTATTATTCTATAATAATACTAAATTTTTTTAAAATCAATAAAATAATAATTCTAAAATAATATAATAATTAATAAAAACCCAATAAGTTTTTGTAATTTGAATAACGAGATTAATTATGCTAAAATTACCATGAGGTGATAAAAATGAAAGTTAGTAGACGTTTCCAATTAGCCGTACATACTATTTTATTTATTGCAGCTAACAGCGATAAAAAAAATTTGACATGTGAATACATATCAAAAGAGATGAAATGTAATCCAATAGTTATAAAAAATATACTAAACCTTTTATATAAGAATAATTTTCTTATAAAGCCTTCACCTACTTCAGGCATAAAATTAAAAAAGAATCAAAAGGATATAACTCTATGGGATATATACAAAACTACAGACGAAATAACTATAAAAGATATATTTAGTGATGATAACTTACAAATTACAAATCCTATTGTAGCTGATTTACCAAAATTACTAACTACAGATTTTGAACAAATTATTCAATTTATGAAGGTTACTTTATCTAAAGTTTCAATTGAAACTTTACTAGCAAAATACAATGAAAAAAATAAAATGAAAACATTAAATTAGGAGGTTGAATATGATTTCAAAAGAAATAGCTACACAGGTTCTAGAAAAATGTTTAATTACAGGCGCTGATTTTGCAGAAATATTTGAAGAAGACAGTATAACTAACAATATTTCTGTATTAGATGATAAAGTAGAAAATATATTAGGGGGTAGAGACTACGGTATAGGTATAAGAATTTTTAAAGGATTAAAAAGCGTATATGCTTATACAAACGACAATAGTTTATCTTCTCTTTTAGATACGGCTTATAAAGCAGCACTTGCTCTAGGAAAAATTCAAGGAGATAAATCGATAATACTTAATAATGAAAGAAAGTTTAAAAATTTACACCCTATAAAAATACATCCTAATAGCGTAGACTGCCAAGATAAAATCAAAATTATGAAAAGAGCTTATAAAAGCGCAAAGGATTTTCACTCAGATATATCTAAGGTAAGTGTAGGATATCTAGATAAAGAACAAAACATATTAATAGCAAATACAGAAGGATTGTACACTGAAGATACTAGAATTAGAACTAGACTTATGATAAATGCCATAGCTTCTAATGAAACAGAAAACCAAACTGGCACTCAAAATCCTGGAAGACTTATGGGATTTGAAATGTTTAAAGAAGAAGTAGATCCTGAATATTACGCAAGAGAAGCGGCAAAAACTGCTCATATAATGTTAAATGCAAAAAACTGTCCAGCTGGAAAAATGCCTGTAGCTATAGACAATGGATTTGGTGGAGTAATATTCCACGAGGCTTGTGGACATTCACTAGAGGCTACATCAGTTGCTAAAGGTAACTCTGTATTTGCAGGTAAATTAGGTAAGCAAATAGCTTCTACAAAAATAACTGCTATAGACGATGGTACTATGAAAAACCACTGGGGTTCATCAAATATAGACGATGAGGGAACTCCTACTCAAAAAAATGTGTTGATAGAAAATGGTATATTAAAATCATATATGGTGGACAAACTAAATGCTAGAAGAATGAATTGTGAAGTTACAGGAAGCTCTAGACGTCAAAGTTATAAGTTCGAGCCTACTTCAAGAATGACTAATACATATATAGCTCCTGGCACAGATAAAATGGAAGATATAATCAAATCTATAGACTATGGATTATACGCTAAGAAAATGGGCGGCGGTTCTGTAAATCCTGTTACAGGAGAATTTAACTTTGCAGTAAGCGAAGGATACCTAGTTAAAAACGGAGAGATAACAGAACCAGTCAGAGGCGCTTCACTAATCGGTAAAGGCAGTGAGGTTTTGATGGATATAGATATGGTATCTGATAATGTAGCTCAGGCTGAAGGTATGTGCGGTTCCAAATCAGGCAGTATCCCTGTAAATGTAGGACAACCTATGATTAGAGTTAAAAGCATAACTGTCGGTGGAAGGGAGTAATGACTATGAACTTAAACGAATTTAAAAAAATACTATTCAAAAAAGCTTCTGATGCTGGGTTTGAACAAAGCGAAATATACGTTACAAATTCAGAATCTTTAAATATATCGATTTACAAGCAAGAGGTCGAAGGCTACAACTTAAATAAAAGCTTCGGATTATCATTTAGAGGTATAATAAACGGCAAAATAGGGTATTCTCATACTAGAGTATTAGATCAAGATTCGATAGATATGCTTGTAAAAACTGCCAAAAATGCGGCTTTATTGATAGAAAACGAAGATATGCAGTTTATATACGAGGGTGATTCAAAATACGAAGATGTAATATGCTACAATGAAGCAATAGATAATTTAAATCCAAATGATTTAATAAAATTAGGCCTTGATATCGAAAAAGAATGTAAAAGCTACAACGAAAACGTAGTAAATACTGAAGGCTGCAAAGTAATATACTCCAAAGGAGAAGTCGAAATATCGAATACTAAGGGATTAAATTTAAAAAATAAACAAAATATACTTTACGCTTATATAGTACCTATAATTGAAATAGACGACCAAAAGCAAGATGGAACAGGATACAAAATAGCGACTGATATAAACGAATTAAACCCTAAGGAAATAGCAAAAATGGGTGTGGATGAAGCTCTATCTAAAATAAATTCAAAAAGCGTAAAAACAGATAACTACAAAACAGCTATCTACAATGAAGCTATGGTATCTTTATTAGAGGCTTTTTGTGGAGTATTCAGTGCAGATGCGACTCAAAAAGGTCTATCTCTACTAAAGGACAAAGAAAATACTACGATAGCCTCTGAAAAAGTAACTATTGTAGACAATCCACTTTTAGATAACGGACTTGCATCAGCTCCTTTCGATGACGAGGGAGTTGCTACATTTAGAAAAGAAATCGTATCTAAAGGAAAGCTGACTACTTTGCTTCACAATTTAAAAACTGCTAAAAAAGCAAATGTTAAAAGCACTGGAAATGGATTTAAAAGCTCTTATGCATCTACTGTATCTGTTTCACCTAGCAATTTCTATATAGAAAAGGGAGATTTATCATTTGATGAGATTTTAAAAACTTTAGACGAAGGTATTCTTATAACTGAATTTGCTGGACTTCATTCGGGAGCAAATGCCATAACTGGAGATTTCTCACTTGCTGCAAAGGGATTTTATATAAAAAACGGTAAAAGAGATTATCCAGTAGATCAGATAACTGTAGCAGGGAACTTCTTCGATTTATTAAAGCAAATCAAAGAAGTTGGAAATGACTTAAACTTCCCTCTAAGCAGTATAGGAAGTCCTACAGTTATAGCTGAAGGTCTATCTATAGCTGGAAAATAAAATTTTACTATACATCATAAATTACATATGTAGTGAATTAAAATTGCATATATTTTTGGCATTTGACAAAAAAATTGTAAAATATCGTCAATATATATGGAAAAATTATTAATTTTTGTATAATATTAGATATGTAGACAAAAAATATAAAGACATAAATATAAGAATAGAAAGGGATTTATTATGCTTGAATTAAAAAATATTACATTTAAAGTTGATAATTTAGATGGTAAGGGTGAAATTACTATTTTAGATGACGTTAGCTTTAAGGTTGAACAAGGGAAAATATTAATTATTACAGGACCTAATGGTGGTGGTAAGTCTACACTAGCTAAAATAATAATGGGAATAGAAAAACCAACATCAGGTCAAATAATATTTGATGGAGTTGACGTAACTAATCTAAGTATAACAGAACGTGCAAGACTTGGTATAGGATATGCATTCCAACAACCACCAAAATTCAAGGGCGTTACTGTTCAAAAACTTCTTAACTTAGCGTCTGGAGAAAATTTATCAGACGATGTATGCTGCAAATACCTTACAAATGTAGGACTTTGCTCTAAAGAATACTTAAAAAGAGATGTCGATGCATCTTTATCTGGTGGAGAATTAAAGAGAATCGAAATAGCATCATTAATGGCTAGAAATCCAAAACTTGCTATATACGATGAACCAGAAGCAGGAATAGATTTATGGAGTTTTTCAATGCTTGTTGACAGCTTCCAAAAATTCAAAGAAAACAAAGACCAAACAGTAGTTATTATATCACACCAAGAGAGAATAATAGACTTAGCTGATGAACTTATGATAATTGCAAACGGTAAAGTTCAAAATAAGGGAACTAAAATGGACATAATGCCACTAATTCAAAATGGTGCTAGCTGTGCCTGTCCTATAAAGGAGGTTGCTTTAACAAATGAAAGATAGTATGTTAGAAAATTTATTAAAAACAATAGCCGATATTACAGGAGAGCCTGCTGGTGCTTTCAACCTTAGAAAAGACGGCGTAGGTGTTATTAGACATTCTACAGAAAACGTAGAAATAAAATCAAAAGAAGACAAACCAGGAATAGACATAATAGTAAAACCTAATACAAAAGGCGAAAAGGTTCATATACCTGTCGTAATCACTGAAACAGGTGTAAACGATTTAGTATACAACGACTTTTATATAGGAGAAGGTGCTGATGTAGATATAGTAGCAGGCTGTGGTATTCACAACTGTGGAAGCTCTACTTCAGAACACGACGGTATCCATACTTTCTATATAGGCAAAAATGCTAAAGTAAAATACGTTGAAAAACACTACGGTGAAGGCGAAGGAACTGGAGACAGAATATTAAATCCTACAACTATAGTAAATATGGAAGAAGGATCATATTGTGAAATGGAAATGACTCAAATAGAAGGAGTTACTTCTACAGTCAGAGAAACTGAAGCTAACTTAGGTAAAGATGCTAAGCTTGTAATAACAGAAAAATTAATGACTCACGACAAACAAGTTGCAAAATCTAATGTAGTAGCAAACTTAAATGGAAAAGGCTCTACACTTCAAATAGTTTCTCGTTCAGTAGCCAAAAACGAATCTGTTCAAGCCTTCCATCCAATAGCAGTAGGTAACGAAAAATGTAGAGCTCATATACAATGTGACTCTATAATAATGGATCATGCTAAAGTTGCTTCTATACCAGAAATACAAGCAAACCACACAGATGCACAAATAGTTCATGAAGCTGCTATAGGTAGAATAAACAACGAACAACTATTAAAGCTTGAAACATTTGGCCTTGATGAACAAGAAGCAGAAGCTGTTATAGTAGATGCATTTTTAAGCTAAAAAATTAAATCTATGTAATAAAAAAGATAGCCGTACTCAATTGGCTATCTTTTTTTATCTGTATGTTTTTGTTTTAATATAAGATGATAAATATTTTAATAATTAGTTTCTTGTAAAGTAGTGATATCTACATATTGACCATAAAAATATCCAGTTTTACCTTTGTAGTTAATTTTATACCATCCGTTTTTAGTCTTTTCTAAAAGATTTACTTTAGTTCCTTTAGTTAAGACACCTATTTTTTTAGCTTTAGGAGAACCAGCTTCTCTTACATATACATCGTGGTTTATAACACCTTGAACTTCTTTAACATCAGGTTTTTCAGGAGAGTTTATAGTTATATATTTATTAGAAACATAAGCATATCCGTCTTTGTATTTAATTTTATACCAGTAAGATGTTTTAGCGACTATATTTACTTTAGTACCTTTCTTTAAAGTACCTAATTTAGTAGATGAAGTAGAAGCTGTTTTTCTAACAGTTAAGTTAGTTGTTGTAGTACCAGTTGCAGTATATGCTACTTCTTTATTATTGTTGTTATTTTTTATAGTTACGTACTTAGCAGAAACATAAGAATATCCTTTTTTGTATTCAATTCTATACCAATTAGATGATTTAGCAAATATATTTACTTGAGTGCCTTTTTTCAAAGTGCCTAATTTCTTAGCTGAAGTAGATGGTGATATTCTAACACTTAAATTAGCTGTTGTAGTACCAGTTGCAGTGTAGTTAACAAATTTTTTACTATCTTTTTGATTATCTTTATCTAATGTTACATAAGTACTATATACATAAGCATATCCATCTTTGTATTTAATTTTATACCAATTATTAGATGATTTAGCCACTATTTCAACTTTAGTACCTTTTTTCAAAGCATCAAGTCTTTTATAACTTGTTCCAGGACCTGGTCTCATAGATACATTGCTATTTATTACTCCAGTAGCTGAA
>NZ_JALEXO010000016.1 GCF_022780145.1 Intestinibacter sp. | reverse complement strand
TAAAAATAAATTATTTAAAGTTAATCCAAATATAAAATTTAGCATAGGTATGTTATTTTTGATAATATCATTAATTAGTCCTTACAATGTATTATCTATATTGATAATATTAGGTATGAGTATCACAATAGTTGGAATTGCTAAAATAGATTTTAAAGACTATATACATTTTATAAAAATACCACTTGCTTTTTTAGTAATAAGTATCATAATGATTTTGATAAATTTTTCAAGTGATAAATCTGTTTTACTTCATTACATAAAAATAGGAGGTTTATATATAGGAGTTTCTAACACATCTATAGATACATCTATGCACTTGTTTTTTAGAGCGTTGTCGTGTTTGACATGTATATATTTTATAATGTTGACAACACCTTTTAATCAGCTTATATTTATATTTAAAAAGTTGCATTTACCAGATATAGTGTTGGAATTATCGATGCTCATGTATAGATTTATATTTATATTTATGGAGGAGGTTTCTGATATAAGAACATCACAGGAGCTTAGATTTGGATATATAAATTTAAAAAATGGGTATCATTCATTTGGACTTTTAGTAAATATGCTGTTTAAGAGAATGATGATAAGATATGATGAAATGAGTATAGCTTTAGATATGAAACTATTTGACGGCACATTTCATATAGTAGGGGATAGTAAAGATGTTTAAAATAAATAATTTAACATATCAATATGATAAAACTAGAAAGGCTCTCGATAATGTAAGTATGGACTTCGATAAAGGAGAGGTAATAGGAATCATAGGATCAAATGGTTCTGGAAAGTCTACTTTATTCAACAATCTTATGGGAATTTTGAAATCAACAGAAGGAGAAATACTATATAAGGGAGAACAAATAAAATACGATAAAAAAAGCTTATACAATCTAAGAAAGGAAGTTGGGATAGTATTCCAAGATCCAGAAAAGCAAATATTCTACTCAATGGTATATGATGATATTGCTTTTGCACTTAGAAATATAGGTATAGATGAAAAAACAATAAAAAAGAGAATTACCAATGCTTTAGAAGCAGTAAATGGTTTAGAATTTATAGATAGACCGGTTCACAACTTGAGCTTTGGTCAGAAAAAAAGAGTCGCAATAGCATCTGTAGTCGCTATGGAAAATAAATTAGTATTGTTAGATGAGCCTACAGCAGGCTTAGATCCAATAAGCACTAGAGCTATTGTAGACATAATAAAGGGTCTTAATGACAGAGGTGTTAAAATCGTAATATCTAGTCACGATATGAATTTAATTTATGAAATATGTGACTATGTATACGTTTTAAATCAAGGACACCTTATAAATGAAGGTACTAGAGAAGAGGTTTTCGTCAATGAAGAAAAAATCGACGAAGCTGGTCTTGAATTACCATGGCTTGTGAAGGTTCACAAACATATGGGATTGCCTTTATTTACAAAAGAAGAAGACCTATACAGCTACTGGAATCATAGAGAACAGAAGACTGTATAAATGAAATTGCCCTCAACCTATTTTATAATAAAATAGTTTGAAAATAAAATAACCCTTAACCTATAATAGGTACCCCAGGATTACTCCAAAAGTTCTGGGGATTTTTTTTATTAGAAAATAGTTGAAAGTTCAACTAATATGAGCTACTATATAAATATAGTTGAAGGTTCAACTAATTTTATGGAATATAAATTTTGAGTATAGATAGGTGATTGAATAATAATGAAAAATTTAGATAACCATTTATTAAGAGATATAGGTACTTTATCTAGAGCGATACATTATATGAGTGATGTAGAAAACAAAAGGTATGGATTGAAAAAGGGTCAGTTTATATTTTTAACGAGGATATGCGAGAATCCAAATATAAGTTTTATAGAATTATCAAATATGCTGAAAGTAGATAAAACAACGACTACAAAAGCTGTTAATAAGCTAATTGATTTAAATTATGTAAAAAAGGAGACAGATAAACAAGATAGAAGAGCTTATAATTTGATAGCAACAGAGGAAGGGAAAAAGCTATACGACGAAATTATAAAACAGGAAAACAAACAAATAGAGATATGTTTAAAAGGATTTTCTGATGATGAGAAGGAGTTAGTTTTGAATTTTGTGAATCGAATTAGTACAAATGTAGATTTAGAATGGATGAAAGTAAAATCAAATAAAAAATAATTATAATTATTAAATGGGTTTTGTTAACTTGATATGATAAAAAATGATTCTCGACAGGATCAATAACCGATAGGTTCACTTTTTGATTTCACATATTAAAAATTGGCATAACAAATAAACCTAATAAAATTATATTTTTTTTAGGTTGAAAATGCAA
>NZ_JALEXO010000001.1 GCF_022780145.1 Intestinibacter sp. | reverse complement strand
TCAGAGAGAACAGATTTGATTTAGGAGCAATTAGAGAAAAATAATCTTCGTTGGGATTGTTTTTTAATTGTAGTTGATAGTCCTTTAAAAATTTCGTCATAAATTCATCGCTTAATTCTGAGGTTAGAGAATTTTCTATTTCTGTTTGTTTTTTAATAGCGGAGACACCTTCTAAATTATTTTCTCCACCTAGATATAGTGATGATTGACGAATTAAGGATATATTAGATACAATTATCAGCAACAATCCGAGTGCCATAGCTATTAGACTCGATTTTTTGTTTAATATTTTTTTTAGTTCAAATTTCAATAGTTGTTTCATCTTTCTTCCTCCTCAAATTGTTCTAGATAAAATGTTTCCAAATCTTCACGATTGTCCTCCCATTTGCCTTGGTAAATAATTTGACCATGCTTCATCATTAAAACTGTATCTGCAATATGTTCGATATCCGAAATAATATGAGTAGAAAGTAAAACAATACTTTCCTTGCCTAGCTCTGCAATTATGTCTCGGAATTTTACTCTTTCCTTTGGATCAAGTCCAGCAGTTGGTTCGTCTAAAACTAAAATTTTCGGGTCGTTTAATAATGCTTGTGCAATCCCAAGTCGCTGTTTCATACCACCAGAATAGGTCTTGATTTTTTTATTAGCCTTATCCTGTAGAGATACTAATTCTAGCAATTTAGAAGCCTTGCGTTTTGCATGAGATTTATCTAAGCCCTTTAATGCAGCCATATAGAGAAGAAAATCCATTCCTGTGAATTCAGGATAATACCCAAAGTCTTGTGGCAAATAACCTAATTCTGAGCGATATTCTTCTGTTGACACATCAAAACCATCGAAAGTGATAGTTCCACTAGTTGGTTTTAGTACGCCACAGATCATACGCATTAAGGTAGTTTTTCCTGCACCATTGGCACCCAAAAGACCGTAAACACCTTTTTGTAATTTGAGTGAAATGCGATCTACAGCTATTTTGTTTTTATATTGTTTTGTTAGTCTATCAATGATAAGTTCCATCTGTATTCCTCCGTTTGTTTTATAGTATGAGATAATTCATTTATCATTCCTGCGATTAAAATGACTGCTAGTAATAGCCACCAGTTAAAGTAAGAGAATTGATATATGAATTTTGCAATAAAATGTAAGCTTACATTTAATCCGCTAATTAATACTGCAATGCTCATGCAGGCATAAATCGATTCCTTGCCTTGAAAATGACGTGTTATCCATAAGTTTGTGTTTACAGTCAGTAGGTATGGAACAAACAGATATATCGCTGTTTGAAACAATGAAATTTCGCTACTGATACAGCACAGCGGTGTAACACAGCAAAGAATGATAAAGTCGAGTATACCTAAAATACTCAATCTAGCAAGCACAACACTTTTTAGTGAAAATCTTGTCGACATTTCAAATTCAATCATACCGTACACAGCAGATCGTGTGCTCTCTGTAACTGCTAAAAGCGCAAGAAATGGGATAAGCGACGATATAACCCATATAGTATTTAAATCGATGTAATAGGTTCCTAACAGAGCAGGTATTATTAGCGTCAAAGAAATAAGCAATGTCCACTTTCTCAAAAAAGTAGCTTGTGTCAAAATAAATTGCCACATACTAATTTTAGGTTTAGGTAGTGTTCTTAAAAATCTCATTTTTTCCTGCTGATTTGGTGTAGGAGCTTCAAATGCCTTTTGAATATCATTTTTCAATTTTTTATTCATTCAGAAAAACCTCCCTTCTTTAATTCTTCCTTTAGCCATTTTAAAGCTTTTGATAGCCTGCGATGTATCGCAAATCGTGAAAGTCCGGTAATTTTGCAAATGGAGTTAATAGGAAGCTCGTTTGCATACCTAAGTAATAATAGCTCCTGTTCGTCCTTTGGAAGCTTAGCGATTGTGGACTTTAAAGTAAATCCATCAGTCCATTTATCTGACGGATCGTAGGTAGCTTCTTCTTCAATTTTATCCAAACTTTCAACTGGCTTTTTGCGAAATGTATCGACGCATAGGTTTCTAGCGATAGTGTATAAATACGCTAACTCTTTACTGTTGTCGATATTTAAATTCTGCCTAAAAAAGCGAAGAAAAGTTTCTTGCGTAATATCTTCGGCTAATTGCTTGTCGTATATTTTGAAATAGTAATAGCGATATATTTTGTCGTATTGTTCCTCAATATCCATTTGCTTTAAAACCCCCCTTCATAATGTTTAACGGATTAGGTGCATGAAATGTACGGTTAAAATATGAAAATTTTACAAGTTTTAAATATACTTATTTCTGATTATAATTTATAATATAATTTTCATACAATGTTATTAGCAATAAACAATTTAATCGAGTATTTAAATAGAAATTATTTAAATGATGATAGATTAGAAGAAGAGGTGAATATCATGACAAAGACATTATATGATCCAGAAGTTGAAAAAAGAGGAATAGAAAAAGGTATTGAACAGGGAAAAATGACTGCAACAATTAAAAATGCAAAAAGTCTTCTAGATGTGCTTGATGATGATACTATAGCAGAAAAATTAGAATTAGATGTAGAAATTGTTAAAAAATTGAGAACTGAAGCTTCAAATAATTAGAGAATTAAAAAGAAGTAGCATAAAAAGTAAGCTACTTCTTTTTGCATATATATTATTTTTTATAATTATCCTCTTAAATCATCCATTAATTGAGTCTTACCAGCAGTTTTTTCATCCTTCATCTTAACTACCTTAGCAGGAGAACCAGCAACAACAGCACCTGGTTCAACGTCTTTTGTAACAACAGATCCAGCAGCAACAACAGCGCCTTTACCTATTCTTACACCTTCTAAGATTACACAGTTAGCTCCGATTACAACATCGTCTTCTACTATAACTGGAGTTGCTGAAGGTGGTTCAAGGACACCTGCAACGACTGATCCAGCACCTAAGTGAACGTTTTTACCTAATGTTCCTCTAGCACCGACTACAGCGTTCATGTCTACCATAGTTCCTTCACCTATTATAGCACCTATGTTTATAACAGCACCCATCATTACTACGGCATTTTTTTCTATAGTAACCATGTCTCTGATTATAGCACCTGGCTCTATTCTAGCATCTATATCTAACATGTCTATCATTGGTATAGCAGAATTTCTAGCTGCGTTTTCTATGTACATATCAGTTATTTGGTCTTTGATAGGAGCTATAGCATCCATTATAGTTTTGTAGTCTCCTATTAAAACATATTCTCCGTTATTTCCGAAAACTTTGAAGTCTTCTGATTTAGCTATTTCAGCAGTTGTAGAAACATAAATCTTAACTGGTGTTTGTTTTTCTGCGTCTTTTATGAATTTCGCAATTGCATAAGCATCATTTAAATCTAACATTTTCAATCTCCTTTAAATTTTTTATTTTTTTCAAATTAAACTGCTATTAATTCTGAGATTAATAGCAGAAGTGTGTTTTTATTAGATATATTAACCTAACATATCATCCATATTGTAGAAACCAGGATCTTGGTTTACTAAGTATTTTGCAGCAGCTATAGAGCCTTCTGCAAATACGTTTTTAGAACGAGCAGAGTGGTTTATTTCTAGTATTTCATCGTTACCAGCAAATATTGCACTGTGTTCACCGACTATAGTTCCACCTCTTATTGCATGTATTCCAACTTCGTTTTGTTGTCTCTTACCAGTACGACCGTGTCTTCCGTAGATGAATTCAGATTGTTCTCTGACTTCCTTTACAGCATTTGCAATCATTACGGCTGTACCACTAGGGGCGTCGACTTTTTTGTTATGGTGTTTTTCGATTATTTCTATATCGAATCCGTCTAAATTTTTAGCGGCTTCTTTTACTAATTTAAGTAGAATGTTTACGCCGAGTGACATATTAAATGATAAAAATACTGGAATTTGTTTAGCAGCTTCATGTATTTTTGCCATTTCTTCGTCATTGTATCCAGTAGTAGCAAGAACTACAGGAGTTTTTGTATTTAAGCAATATTCTAATATTCCATCTAGAGCAAGTGGATTAGAGAAATCTATAACCACATCGGCTTCTTCTTTTACTTCAGCAAAACTTGAGTAAGTGCTAAATTGATCGTTAGGATCATGGTGTACAGGACTAACACCGGCAACAAGTTCTAATTCTTCATCGGCTAATATACATTTTGTAAGCACTTGCCCCATTGTTCCGCTGTATCCGTTTATTATAACTTTCAATGTTATACCTCCCATTTTTAGGTGTGACTTATTTCAAGGAAGAATTCAGTGGAATTCTTCCCTGTTTAAATTAACCTTTTAATTTATTTTACTTCAAGTCCAGCATTTATTAATTCTTGTTTTAATACTTCTAAGTTTTTAGGGTTCATTTCTCCAAGTGGTAATCTTAAATGACCTACTTCAAATCCTAATAAGTTCATAGCAGTTTTAACTGGAACTGGATTTACTTCTATAAATAAAGCATCTATAAGAGCTTTTAAGTCTAATTGGATTTTGCAAGATCCTTTAACGTCGCCTTCCATGAATTTAGCTACTAAATCATGAGTTTGTTTTGGACAAACATTAGCTAAAACTGATATAACACCTTTACCACCTAATGCTAATAATGGAGTTATTGAATCATCGTTTCCAGAGTATATAGCGAAATCATCTGGTACTAATCTAGCAACTTCAGCAACTTGAGCTATATCTCCACTAGCTTCTTTTATAGCAACTATGTTTTCACATTCGTTAGCTAATTCAGCAACTAGATCTGGAGCTATATTAACTCCTGTTCTTCCTGGAACATTGTATAAAATTATTGGTAGATCAACAGCATCAGCTATAGCTTTAAAGTGAGCTTTAAGACCTGATCTATTAGCTTTGTTGTAGTATGGAGTGATTATTAATAAAGCATCAGCTCCCATTTCTTGAGCGCCTTTAGCTAATCCAATTGAGTGTCTAGTGTCGTTTGTACTAGCACCAGCTATAACTGGTATTCTCTTGTTTACTGTGTCAACGATACATTTTATAACGTCTAGTTGTTCTTCGTCTGTCATAGTACTAGCTTCTCCAGTAGTACCTGTGGCAACTATAGCATCTGTTCCGTTAGCTATGTGGTATTCAACTAATTCTTTTATTTTTTCAAAATTTGGTGTATTATCTTCGTTAAATGGTGTAACTAATGCAACTGCAGAACCTGTAAATATCATATATATCTCCCCTTTTTCTTATATATTCTTAATAATTATTTTTTATTCTAAATTTTAAATTAGGTTGTCTAAATAAATTGTATTTTGTATATTAAACTAAATCGTATTTTATTAATAATTCAGCTATTTGTACTGCGTTTGTAGCAGCTCCTTTTCTTATATTATCAGCAACTACCCATAGGTTGATTCCGTTGTCAACACTGAAGTCTCTTCTTATTCTACCAACATAAACTTCATCATGACCTTCAGCGTCTATAGCAAGTGGGTATTCGTCTTTAGCTGGGTTATCAACTAAAACAACACCTTCAGTATTTTTCATTGCTTCAAATATGTCTTCAAGTTCAAATGGTTTGTTGAATTCAACGTTTATAGATTCACTATGAGCACCTCTAACTGGAACTCTTACTGTTGTAGCAGTAACTTTTATACTATCATCGCCAAATATTTTTTTAGTTTCGTTTACCATTTTCATTTCTTCTTTAGTGTACCCGTTATCCATAAAAACATCTATATGTGGTAAACAGTTAAATGCTATTGGATGAGGATAGAATTGATTTGGTTTTCCTTCAATTCCGTCTTCTAAGTCCTTAACACCTCTAACTCCTGAACCAGAAACAGCTTGGTAAGTAGAGTAAACTATTCTCTTTAAGCCGTATTTATCATATAAAGGTTTAAGTGGAACCATAGCTTGTATTGTAGAGCAGTTGGGGTTAGCTATTATACCTTTTTTAACTTCTTTTACAGCTTCTGGATTTACTTCAGGTACTACAAGTGGTACATCTGGATCCATTCTCCATTGAGCTGAGTTATCTACTACTGTTATTCCCTTAGAAGCAGCTATTGGAGCAAATTTTGCACTAGTAGCTCCACCAGCAGAGAATAATGCTATTTGAATATCTTTTCCGTCAAATGCAGTTTCAGTTAATTCTTCAACTATGTAATCCTTACCAGCAAAAGTGATTGTTGAACCTGCAGATTTTTTTGAAGAGAAAAAGTAAATATTTTCTATTGGAAATTGTCTTTCTTCAAGAACTTTTAAGAAAGTTCTACCTACCATACCTGTAGCACCTACTACGGCTACGTTAACTTTTTTCATTTTATATCACCTCATGTAATTTATAATATTTCGTATTCGATTATAACTACCTAAAATAGAGAATATAAATAAGGGGAGGTTATATATTGTATTAAGGATACAGTAAAAAATAGATTTTTTAGATTAAAAAACGTACAAAGGAATACTTTGTACGTTGCTAACATAAATCAAAGTAAACCTGTAGCCCCCCACTTAGATAAGTGACAGTCCCATGCATATTCTGCATGACCCCAGCATATATCTCTGCCAAGATATAAACTTCGGCAAATCATCCTTTCAGTAATAATCAACACTCGCCAGCTACCATTACCTACTGATAATCATTGCGCCTCTACTTAGGTTAGTTAATTTTTCATTGATTTTTAATAAGTTGTTATGAATTAATGTTATTACAAATTAATGGAAAAATCAACCAAAATATTGCAAAAAATTTAAAAATTTAAAAATTAATGAAAGGTATAGTAAAAAACGTTTTTATAGTTTAAAATAATAAATGGATTACGAATTTAAATTAAAAAAATATATCAAAAAAGTTAAATTGTAGAAATTCATAAAAACTATATAATTTATCTACAGAAAAAAGTATAATTATATATATAGTAAATTATAAAAAAAATTAGTTTTTTATTAGGAGGAATGATTTATGGAATCATTAAAAGAACTTTACAAAATGGGTCCAGGGCCATCCAGCTCCCACACTATGGGACCTCAAAGAGCAGCAAAAATATTTAATTCTAAAAACCCTGATGCAGCTAGCTTTAGAGTACACTTATATGGAAGTTTAGCAGCTACAGGAAAAGGTCACTTAACTGACTTTATAATAATAAAAACTCTTGCACCTAAAGAGGTAGAAGTAGTTTGGGAACCAGAAGTAGTAAAAGAATTCCATACTAATGGAATGAAATTTGAAGCCTTAGATGCAGACAAAAATATAACAGATGAATGGACTGTGTTCTCAATAGGTGGAGGATCTCTAGCTGAAGAAGGTAAGAGAGGACAATCATCTGAAAGTGTATACCCACATGATAATCTAGAAGATATAATCGAATGGTGTAGAGCAAATCACAAAAATTTCGTTGATTATGTTAAAGAATATGATGACGATGATATAATGGATTATCTTAGAGATATAAGATTGACAATGAGACAATCTCTAGAAGATGGATTAAAAGCTACAGAAGTTATTCCAGGAAAATTAAAATTAGCTAGAAAGGCTAGAAACTTCTATAGACAATACAAAGTAAGCAAACAGCTTACTTCAATGTTATATGCATATGCTTTAGCTGTTTCTGAACAAAATGCATCTGGATTTGAAATAGTAACAGCTCCAACATGTGGATCTGCAGGTGTTTTACCAGCTGTATTATTTACATTACAAGACTACTATGGATTCGATGATGAAGCTATAGAAGAAGGTCTTGCAGTAGCAGGATTAATGGGTGTTGTAGTTAAACAAAACGCTTCAGTATCAGGTGCAGAAGTAGGATGTCAAGGTGAAGTAGGTGTTGCTTGTGCTATGGCAGCTGCAGCAGCTGCATTCATAAAAGGTGGACCACTTAGAAAAATAGAATACGCAGCAGAAATAGGTCTAGAACATCACCTAGGTATGACATGTGACCCAGCCTATGGATACGTTCAAATACCTTGTATAGAAAGAAATGCAATGGGAGCTCAAAGAGCTTTAGATGCAGCTAACTATGCATTACTATCAGATGGAATTCACCATATTAAATTTGACCAAATCGTCAAAATAATGGATGAAACTGGTAGAGATATGATGGAAAAATACAAAGAAACTGCAAAAGGTGGAATCGCTTTATTATACGAAGAAAGTGGAGAATTTGACGATTAATAATTTACTAATAAAAA
>NZ_JALEXO010000336.1 GCF_022780145.1 Intestinibacter sp. | reverse complement strand
AATTAAAATATACAAAATTGTCGTGATGAAAAATATTATAATTATGCAAAAAATTAATATTATATATTCTTTTTCAACAAATAAAGTGCTAGAATAATATGGTAAATAATTTGGTAAAAATATTAGGAGATGATTTAAATTATGGGTAATTATAATGTATATCTTCCAAGCTATTCAGTAGGAACTGACTGCTACAAAGAGATACCAAAGGTAGCACGTAGATTTGGAAACAAGGTGGTAGTAATAGGAGGAAGAACTGCTATAGAAAAATCTAAACAAGCAATCATAGATGGTGTAGCAGGCTCTAATGTAGAAATAATAGATTTTATAGTATATGGTAATGACGCTACTTACGAAAATGCAGACAAATTAATAGCAGATGAAAGAGTAAAAAATGCTGATATAGTATTTGCTGTAGGTGGAGGTCGTGCTGTAGATACTTGTAAGGTTGTTGCAGATAAACTAGACAAACCTATATTTACTTTCCCAACATTAGGTTCAAACTGTGCTTCAGTAACTGCAATATGCGTTATGTACAATGAAGATCACACATTTAATAGCTATTATTACTTAGATGGTCCAGCAGATCATACTTTTATAAATACTAAGATAATAGCTGAATCACCAGAGGATTTATTATGGGCTGGTATAGGTGATGCTCTATCAAAAGAATGTGAAGCTGTTTATTCTTCACAAGGAGTTGAACTACCTCATACACCATTAATGGGTCTAGGAGTAAGTACTGTTTGTACAAGTCCACTTGTTAAATACGGTAAAAAAGCACTAGAAGATTGTAAAAAGAACCAAGATTCTTATGAATTAGAACAAGTAGCTCTTGATATAATCGTAAGTACAGGTATAGTTTCTAACTTAACTACTACAGAAAACGACTACTACTACAACAGTTCATTAGCTCATGCATTCTACAATGGAGCTACTCTAGTAGAAGGAATCAGAGGATTACACGGTGAAATAGTTTCATTCGGTGTTTTAGCTCTACTTACTTGTGCAGGAGAAATAGAAAAGAGAAACGAAATAGCTCAATTTAACAAGGAATTGGGACTACCAGTTTGTCTAGCTGATTTAGGAATAGATAAGAGTGGTATACAAACAATAGTTGACAAGGCTGTTACTTTAGTTGAATGGAAAGCTATAAAGGACAGAGTAACAAAAGAAATGTTCGCAAAAGCTATATCTGATTGCGATGACTATGGAATGAGTTTAAAATAATTTATTTATAACTTGAATATATTTGACTATTAGAAGAGACACTAAAATATATTTGTTTTGGCGTCTCTTTTTTAATGTAATAAATCGTGCATATTTATTGTATAACAGACTTAAATTATATTAGATAAACTATGTTAATATTGGGTACATAAATAAATCTTATTATAAAAAATATAAAAGATCGTGTATTAAATGAGTTAAATGAAATAATTTAAATAGGAGAATAGAAATGAAAGAAAAATTAGCGAGATTTATGCAGGGAAGATATGGAAATGATCAATTGAATAACTTTTTGATGAAGACGTTTTTAGTAGAATTTATATTGTATTTTCTATTAAGAGGTGTGAGTAGAGGCTTATCTACTTTGATGTATTATTTGGGATTTGCTACTATAATTTATGTATATTACAGATTACTTTCTAGAAATATATATAAAAGGGCTTCTGAAAACCAAGCTTTTTTAAATAAAACAGCGAATATAAGAAATAAAATAAACAGCCAAAAATCTATAATTAAGCAGAGAAAAACTCATCGTATATACAAATGTCCTACATGTAAGCAAAAGGTCAGAGTTCCAAAGGGCAAGGGTAAAATAAGTATCCACTGCCCAAAATGTGATACTTATTTTATAAAAAGGAGCTAGAGGATGTTTGGATATGTTCTTATAAATAAGGAGGAGCTTAAGTTTAAAGAATACGATGTATATAGGTCGTACTACTGTGGTATGTGTCAGGTTTTAAAAAAGAGAAGTGGAAATCTTGCACAGATTACCTTAAACTATGATATGATATTTTTGCAGCTTTTACTTACGAGCCTTTATGAGCCAGAGACGAAGCTAGAAGTATTTAGATGTAAGCTTCATCCTTTTAAGAAAACTATTAAAAGGACGAATCAAATTACTGATTATATAGCCGATATAAATTTGTTTTTAGCGTATTTGAAGTGTGTGGATGATTGGAAGGATGAAAAAAAAGTCAGTAGGAAGCTATATTCATTTTTAATCGGCAGAAAAATAAACAAAATAAGAAGGCTTTACCCTGAAAAAACCGATAAACTAGAAAATATACTAAATGCTTCACGTGAATACGAAGCGAAAAAGGAATATGATATAGATAAAATAGCGGCTTATTCAGGGGAGCTGATGGCTGAGATTTTTTTATATAGAGAAGACGAGTGGAGAGAAGCTCTGTATAAGATGGGCTTTTTCCTCGGAAAATATATATACCTTATAGACGCATATGAGGATGTAGAGAAGGATGTAAAAAAGGGGAATTACAATCCTTTTACAGAGATATATAAAAACGAAAATTTTGACGACTTTGTTCAAAAAATTTTAACTATGATGATTTCAGAATGTGCTAGGGAGTTTGAAAATTTACCTATTATTGAAGATGTGGATATTTTGAGAAATATTTTATATTCTGGCGTTTGGTCAAAATATAAAGCAGTTAGAAACAAGAGAGAAAAATTAGAGGAGGAAGAAAATGACTGATCCTTATCAGGTTTTAGGAGTATCTAGAGATGCTTCAAAGGAAGAAATAAAAAAAGTATATAGAAAATTAAGCAAAAAATATCATCCAGATGCTAACATAAATAATCCAAATAAAGATCAATACGAAGAAAAATTCAAAGAAATACAACAGGCGTATCAAGTTATTATGAAGGAAAAAAACGGTGGACCTTCTTACCAAGATAGCTATGGAAGCTATTCAAATAATTCAGGAGGCTATGGAAATTCAGGCTATGGTGGAGGATATAACAGTCAGGATTTCGGTGGATTCGATTGGTTTGGTGGATTTGGGTTTGAAGGAAATCAACAGCAGCAGAGGGGATATAATCCGAATTTTGAAAAAGAGGAAGATGTACATTTGAGAGCAGCACTTAATTATTTTAACAATGGATATTACAATGAGGCCAGAAATGTACTTGATGGTATAGAAAATAGAACATCTAAATGGTATTACTACAGTGCAAATGTAAACTACAAATTAGGTAATAATATTAAGGCACTAGAAGAAGCGAATAGAGCGCTTCAAATGGAACCAAACAATCTACAATATCAAAGATTAGTAGATATGCTCGAACATGGAGGTACGTGGTATACTAACCAACAGACGACATATGGATATCCAGATGGAGGTTTTAATAGCTTATGTATACAATGCTGTATGTGGAATCTTATGTGTAATTGTTGCTTAAATTCATGTATGTGTCATTAAGATTTTAGATTTTTAAATAGATAAATTCACAATTAATAGGAGGCAACAAAGTGGGCAAAATAATAGGGATTGACTTAGGAACAACAAATTCATGTGTTGCTGTTATGGAGGGCGGTTCACCTACTATTATATCAAATGCTGAAGGGTTTAGAACTACACCATCTATAGTAGCTTTTACAAAGGATAATGAGAGGTTAGTAGGCGATACAGCTAAGAGACAGAGCGTTACAAACGCAGATAGAACAATTTCATCTATAAAAAGACATATGGGTACAAATTATACTGTAAATATAGACGGCAAAAAATGGACACCAGAGGAAATATCAGCGATGATTTTGCAAAAATTAAAAAAAGATGCTGAAAGCTATCTAGGAGAAAGTGTCACTGAAGCAGTAATAACTGTTCCTGCGTATTTTAACGATTCACAGAGAAAGGCTACTAGCGATGCAGGCAAGATAGCGGGGCTTGAAGTAAAACGTATAATAAATGAACCTACAGCTGCAGCATTATCTTATGGCCTCGACAATGAGAGCGACCAAAAGATAATGGTTTACGACTTAGGAGGAGGAACATTTGACGTATCTATAATAGAAATAGGAGACGGTATTATCGAGGTAATGGCGACTTGTGGAGATAATCATCTAGGTGGAGATGATTTTGATAAAAAAATAGCTGATTACTTAATTGAAGAATTTAAAAAGTCAGAAAAAATAGATTTATCAAAGGATATAGTAGCTCTACAAAGGGTTAGAGAAGAAGCTGAAAAAGCTAAAAAAGAGCTTTCAACAGCAGTTACAACTAATATAAACCTACCATTTATAGCTGTTGGAAAAGACGGTCCAAAGCATATGAATATAGATTTGAGTAGAGCAAAATTTGATGAACTTACTTACGATTTAGTTGAAAAGACAGTTATACCAGTTAAAAATGCGCTAAGCGATGCAGGAATATCGACTAGTGAATTGAGCAAGGTTTTACTAGTTGGAGGCTCAACTAGAATTAAGGCTGTTCAAGACAAGGTTAAAGAAATAATAGGCAAAGAACCTAGTAAAAATTTAAATCCAGATGAATGTGTGGCATTAGGGGCTGCTATTCAAGGTGGAAAGCTTGCAGGCGATCCAGGTTTAAATGAGGTACTACTACTAGATGTAACTCCATTATCTCTGTCTATAGAAACTATGGGAGGAGTGTCTACAAGGCTAATAGAGAGAAATTCAACTATACCTACAAAATACAGTCAAATATTTACTACTGCGGCTAATTTCCAAACATCTGTAGATATAAAGGTTTTACAGGGTGAGAGAAGATTTGCCAAGGATAACAAGGTAATAGGAGAATTTAAATTAAAGGGAATTAAAAGAGCTCCAAGAGGTGTTCCTCAAATCGAGGTTACTTTTGAAATAGATGCCAATGGTATATTAAATGTTTCTGCTAAGGACCTTAAAACAGGAAACAGCCAAAGTATAACGATAACAGCAAGCTCTAATTTATCTGATGAAGATATAGAAAAAGCGATAAGAGATGCTCAATCATATGCATCTGAAGACAATAAGAGAAAAGAATATAT
>NZ_JALEXO010000291.1 GCF_022780145.1 Intestinibacter sp. | reverse complement strand
ATTTATGAAAAATACATCATGAATAACTTACTTTTTCAGGCTTAAATATTAATATTAATGCTTATTTAAGTAAAAATTTTATATATACTAAAAATAATATCTTATTTAACAGTTTATTTTTTTACTATATATAAAATTTTCAACTATATTTTAGTTATCAAGCAATATATTATTTTAAATTAATATTTTTTATGATAAAATTATAGAATAAAATAAATTTTAAAGGGATATGCGATTATGTTAGGAGAAAAAATACGTAGTTTTAGAAAACAAAAACATATGACAATACAAGAAATGGCTAAATCTACTGAATTATCTGTTGGATACATATCACAAATAGAGAGAAACTTAGTAGATCCATCACTATCCTCACTTCGTAAAATTGCTAAAACATTAGGAATTCCTACATATATGTTGATTGAATCTGAGAGTAAAGATAACTTAACAGTCCGAAAAGATGATATCACTATCATGAGACAACCGAAGTCCTCTGTTGAATATCATTTTATTTCGCCTTTGCCTACAGATACATTTACACCAAAATCTTTGGTCATAAGATTTAAGCAAAAACCTAAGACAAAGGACGGCGAAGTACCAATTGTTCATGAGAGCGAGGAGGTTCTCATTGTAGAAAAGGGCAATATAATTCTTTTCGTTGGCGATGAAGAAATTAACCTAAACGAAGGAGATTCCACTATTATAAAAAGCAATATGCCTCACACTATATACAACAATAGCGATTTCGTAGCTGAGGGATTCTGTATATTGACACCAGCAGTCTGGAGATTTCCGTTTAATAGAACCCAATCAGAAGATGAGGAATAAATTTGAGCTATATAGTAAAATTATACTCGATGTTTAACATGTATAATTTTCCATATAGCTTTTTTATTGCACAAAAAATCGCTATAATTTTAAATAAGAAACTTATTGAGGAGTGGTATTTTATGTTAATATTCGCGGGGATTTTATTCACCCTATTTATATTAGTATTCAGCGTTTTAAACGATATATTCTTAGGCTACGGACTTACATCATCCCTGTTGTTCTTCACCTTCATAGGCATAAAAAAAGGATACTCATTAAAAAAAATAATAGACTTATACTGGACTGAGACAAAAAAATCGCTAAACATCATCCTGATACTAGTTCTAATAGGAATGCTCATAAGCTCATGGCTTTCTTGCGGTACAATACCTAGCATCATTTATTATTCACTAAAATACTTAAATCCGAACCTGTTTATTTTATCTGCATTTTTAATCACATCACTTATCTCGATGCTAATCGGAACATCATTCGGCACAGTCAGCGCCGTCGGAATTCCGTTGATTATAATCGGAAGGGCTGCAGGTATAAATTTAAATATTTTAGGCGGTGCGATTTTTTCTGGAGCTTATTTAGGCGATAGATCTTCTCCGCTTTCTTCTAGCTTGCTGCTTTTGTGCAATTTAACTGATGTGGAGCTGTTTGGATATGCGAAAAAACTGCTTATCGATAATATAATTCCTATCGTGCTTTGCGTGGGATTTTATCTGATTTTTTCTTTGAAATATCCGCTTTCATTCGTGGATAATAAGCTAAACGTGGAGATTTACAATTATTTTAATGTATCGATAATTCTCTTGCTTCCGGCTGTGATATTATTCGCATTGTCTATGTTTAAGGTGAAAATAACTTATTCTATACCTGTTAGTGTTTTATGTGCGTTTGTTTTGGATATAGTCGTTCAAGGCAATGGTGTTGGGGATTTTGTGAAATCATTGGTATTTGGGTATTCCAACGATTCCGAGGTTTTAAAAAGCATAATTCACGGCGGTGGAATTATCTCGATGCTGAAGACATGCTATATAATAATTATCTCTTGCTCTCTGTCTGGATTTTTCAGTGGGCTAAATGTGTTCGATAGCTTGAAGCAAAAATTGAAAGAAAAGAATCTTTCCAAGGCATCACTATTCCTAGTTACATTCGGACTTGCCACTATTAATGCTGCGATTGGATGCAGCCAGACAATAGCTATTATACTTACTTTGGATATTGTCAAGGAGCTTTATGAGGATTATGGTAAAGAGGAATTAAGCTTGGATATTTCGAATTCGGCGATTCTTACACCAGCGCTTATTCCTTGGTGTATCGCGGCTTTGGTGCCTTGCTCTATTTTGGGAATCGGCAGTTATGGGTATATTGTTTTTGCTTTTTATTTGTATATTGTGCCTGTGGTGCATTATTTCAGAAGGAGATTTGTTGGGTAGAAATTGTTTAGAGTCAGATATTCTTTTATCTGACTCTATTATTTATATTTTATTATCGAAATAAAATCCAACTATATATTAGTTATCCTTCTCTCTTCCTACGACAACCTTCAAATCTATAGTTATACTATTTATTCCAGATTTAACCAATTCATCAATTTGATTTTGAGTTAAACTTGATGTTAAAGGTGTCATTTTTATAAAATCTTCTAAATTAAAATCTTTTACCTTATAAGTAATCCTCTTTTCATAGACAATATCCAAATTACTTTCAAATACATCTACAATATTTTTATTAGAATACTTATCTTTCTTTATATATGCTGCTATTTGATTTCTTATCTCTTGCAAATAATTTTCTTCTGGAATTACCTTTATAATAATCCCTTTTTTATTTAAAACTCTTGCAAACTCTCTATAGTTCGACGGTGAAAGTATATCTAAAATCACATCGATTTTATTATCATCAAAAGGTAAATTCGATAAATCGGAAACACTCCAAAATACTCTGTTTTCAAATCTTGTGGCAAGTGCAACACCTTCTCTCGCTATATCTATCCCGATTAACCTGCATTTTTTATTAATTTTTTCATCTAGGTATAATTGGTTTAAATAATAACCTTCTCCACAGCCTGCATCTAATACATAATTAATTTTCTCACCAGTAGTATACTTATCTACTATATTTATTATTTCCTCAGAAAGGATTTCATATACCTTTTGATCGTAAATTTTACTTCTAGCCTCAAATAAATCCTTATCATAAATTGTTTTATTATTATTTTTTATTAAATTAATATATCCCTTTTTAGACATATTAAAGCAATGATTATTTTTGCATATTACACTATTTTCGGTTACATTCTTTATAGAACCTTTGCAAATTGGACATCTAAATACTTCTAAGTTTTCCTCTATAAATGATTTTAAAACTTCAATCTTTTTTAATTTTTTCATTGTTCATAATCTCCTTATTTAATTTTTTCATTGTTCATAATCTCCTTAAATTAACTATTGATGTCTAATAGCACGGAGTTATGACAATTTATTTGATGACAGTCACAACCCGTGCGACTATCCTCTTAGTCTTATATATGTCATTTGGCTTCCCTCCTTTTTATTTTATAGTAAGCTATAAAATTTTAGTTTGCAACATAAAATGCTCCTTTTTAAGCATATTACATACCTATTTGTTCTTTACCTTCATAGTCATAAAAAAATAATGTAAATATTTTTTTATAAAAACTATTTACATTAACGCTACGTAATATCTTAGTATTAGTAGTGAAAGGAGATGAGTATATGAAAATTACAGAAATACGCTCTGACAAAGTTTACAACAAAATACTTAATGCAAAACCAGATAAAAAGGACGATATCTATAGATACGATTTAATGAGTGAGTTTTCCGATAAATGGGCTTGTTACAATGTCCCAATCAAAGCAAAGCAAAAAGGTGGCTACGATGTCATAATGGCAAGCTCAATGCTTGGATACATGGCTCCATCCGAAATCGATCAAAGTAAATCACAAGAAGTAAAAAGCCTCAATGACGATGCAATTTGGAAATTATGCACAGAATCAATCAAAAAAGCACTATCCCTATTCGTCGATGCTGGCGTCGAACTCAAGGTCGAAGAATACAAATACACAATACTATTACCCGACCCAGAAAGCGTATACACAAAACTAAGTGAATCCTGCTGCGGTGACGGCGGAATCCCAGGAAGTATCTTCCTATCATTACTCCCAAGAGAAGATACCATCAAGAAAATTCCTTCCGTTCTAGCCCATGAATGCAATCACAACGTCAGATTCCAATTTATAAAATGGAGCAATGACATAACTCTAGAAGAAATGATGATCAACGAAGGCCTAGCAGAAAACTTCGCAACCTGGATATACGGAGAAGAAATGCTTGGCCCATGGGTAACGACAACAGACATGGAGACTTTGAACGATTACGTCAAACCAATAATCAAGGATAACTTAAATGTCCAAGGCCTAGAAAGTATAACAGCATATCTGTACGGCGATGAGATAGCTACTGCACAAGGATATTTCCCTGAAGGGCTTCCGTTTTGTGCAGGATATGCTTGTGGATATCATATGATAAAATATTATTTAGAAAAAACAGGCAAGTCTATTGTAGAGGCTAGTTTAATGCCTTATGAAGAAATAAAGAAAGAACTAGCTGGATTCTGGGAATGCTAAAAATATTTTTAAACTGCTCCCTATCAAACAAAAATTTATTGCTTTGAAGGGAGCATATTAAATTACTTAATCAGAAAACTTGCCCATTCACCAGTATAATTTTGGTAATTATCTTTCCAATAAATGAGCCTTTCAATGTATTCTTGCTTGCGTTTTTCAACAGAATCCGCACAATTTTCAACCCCTAATTTATAAACAATAGAAGTCAATTCATAGATTGGAAGTCCGATTGCATGTCCACTCGTATGAACTACACTACATGCCTGCCCAACTGCGTGACATAGTGCGATGTCTTCTTGATTAGAGATTTCCTTCGCAAAAGCATGGCAACTAAGTATCTCACGCTTAGCTATCGGAATTTTTATTTTCCCAGAAGCCCATAATTTGGTTGCCTCTAGAGCATTTCTGGGTCTATTTTCATTTGGATATTTTATTTCAAGCTTTTTCACAATTTCCTCTGCAAAATCAAGCGCCCATAATACTAGTATTTGACGATTCTGCTGGTTGATTAACCAAACTAAATCTTGTAGATACTCGCTGTCTTTGGAAAATAGTATTTTATTTTTTCTTTTTACTTTTTTCTTGACGTCTTCTATCCAATCCATTTTTCAACCTCCGAAATTTTAGTTAATTAAGATTAAATTTATCTTCCCAAAACATTAACACAATCGTCCTCACCAACTAACCTTTTAGAAAACTTATAATGAAAATTATGCATCCCCTCTCTCTCATAAAATCTATGCGTATCAACTCTCAGCTGATTGCAAGCGACCTCTATCTGGCTGCATCCACGATCCAAAGCTATCCTGCTAGCCTCTTCAAACGTATCCTTCCCAACACCCCTGTTTCTATATCTAGCATCGACAACAAATTCCATTATCTCTGCTATCTTCTCACAATGATGCAGCTGATCCTCGAAACGCAGATTTATAAACGCAATGACCTCATCCTCAACAGAATTTACCAAGCAGTACATGTCATCTCGATTTATCTGCTTAAAATATATTTTTTCAAATTCGTCATATGGCAACTCTTTGTTTTCCATATCACATATCAAATTATATATCGCTCTGCAGTCTGATTCAGTGCTTTTTCTAAACATAAATAAACTCCCTCCATAAATTTCAATTAAGCATATCTAGAAAAATACAAATCCCTATCAAAATTCAGCTTCTCAAACCCCTTGAAAAAATCCTCTCGTCTACAATCAGTCACAATATCATGAGTATAGCCCCTACTATTATCAATCAAAAATCCATTTGCATCAATGATAATATAAGAAGCCCTAACAGTAGCTTCCTTCACGATATTTTGACCGCGTCGATTATTTTGTAGAAAAACCTCAAATTCCTCCTTAGAAATATCCAAGCTCAAATTGCTAAAATTCTTATTCTTAAAAACTCTCATCTTTATAATCTTCCATCTATCCACATCGGCACGATTTATGACGTCATACATCATCTCACTTTTGTTGAGCTTATTCACAACAGTATTGACTTTTATCTTACAATTCGGATTGTATTTTCTTATCATATCACACAGGTGCAGAAATCTTTCCTTCGTAAGATACTCGTTTTTTATATTTTTTCTACCCAAATCGATTAGCGTCTTAGGCTCGAAGCTATCGATAGAAAAACCGATCATATCGTAATATTTAGCGTTATTTTTCACCCACTCATCGTCCATCAATATCCCATTAGTTATGATAGAACAGTATAAATTCATGCTCTTGATATAAGCCGCTATTTTCGTTAAGTCAGGATGCAATAAAGGCTCCCCACCTGCAAGATTAAATCCCTCGATATTGACATCGGACATTATACAATTATCTATAATTTGCTTCCAATCGTAAAAATTCAATATTTTGTTGCTGTCGAATTTCGCAAAACAATGCTTGCATTTATAGTTGCAGTTTTCTAACAAGTGCAGATTAACTTTATATTTTTCCATGATTATTTCATCCCTTTCATATGTATCTTATACATATTTTAGGGTAGGAATTTTTTGATTTGTAATTCTTGTTTTTATATACGATTTAAGTCCTTTAAATATTTTTTCAAATTCTCCAACATCTCTTCTATATATTCACAATCCTTTTTATCATAATTCACTATCACATAATTACCCCTTTTCTCATTATAAAATGGATATCTCAGATTATTATGTAAATTTCTCGAATTCAAGTCTTTAAATACGTACTGATTAAATTGAGATTTAACTTGATTTCTAATATTTTCATCTGAACTTATCACTTCAATTAGAAAATCTACACTGTCGTCTAGTGAATGATGTTTATTTTTCTTTATAAAATATTCTAAATTTGGATTTACTAATGTAAATATCTTAGATTTTATATATTTTTCCATAGATTGAAGGAAAAAGTATATGGCGTGTCTATATTCTTGGTTATTTTTTAACAATATCGCTACTTTCTCATCTTGCAATGCTAAGTTTTTATATTCATAAGACAAATCTATATTCGATTTTATATTTCCTATATTTTTCACTATTTTCCCCCTTTTCGCTTCTTTTTTCGATTTTCCGCTTCTTTTTCGCTTCATTGTTTATAATAAGTAGTTTTTTATAAACTATTTTTCAGTTAATTTATAAATAGTTAATTTACCTTTTCCCTCACTAATAATCAAATTCTTAGCTAATAAAGACTTAAATAATTTTGTATTTTGATTTTTTGTAAATCCAAATTGTTCTCTTGATACTTTATTTGATATAAACCCATTTTCTTTTATGAATTTAATTATTTTATTTTCATTTCTCGGATCACTTATACCTCCATTCATGGCCTCCTCTATAGATATTCTAAGCGAACCTGGGTTAGAAAACTTAAAGCAAGTATTTTGTCTTTCT
>NZ_JALEXO010000282.1 GCF_022780145.1 Intestinibacter sp. | reverse complement strand
TAAAGGTGAAGTTGTTTGTATAATAGGATCTTCTGGTTCAGGAAAATCAACTCTTCTTCGTTGTATAAATTTACTTGAAACTCCAAGTGGTGGAGAAATAATATGCAACGGTGAAAATATACTAGATGAAAAACACGATGTATATAAATATCGTACAAAATTAGGAATGGTATTCCAACAATTTAATCTATTCAACAATCACGATGTATTGGGAAACTGTACTGTTGGACAAATTAAAGTTTTAAAACGTTCAAAGCAAGAGGCTGAAAAGGTAGCTATGAAGTATTTAAAGGTTGTTGGAATGGATAAATTTATAAATGCAAAGCCAAAGCAATTATCAGGTGGACAAAAGCAACGTGTTGCTATAGCTAGAGCACTTTCTATGGAGCCTGATGTTATGCTATTTGATGAGCCGACTTCTGCGCTTGACCCTGAAATGGTCGGAGAAGTTTTAAAGGTTATGAAGGAGCTAGCAGAAAGTGGACTTACAATGCTAGTTGTTACTCATGAAATGGAATTCGCTAGAGAGGTTTCTGATAGAGTTGTATTTATGGATCAAGGAGTAATAGCAGAAGAAGGTACTCCAGAACAGATATTTAATAATCCAGTACAAGAACGTACTCGTGAATTTTTGAAACGTACTTTAAAAAATATGTAAGCTTATAGAATATAAATTATATATAATAAAATTGATATAAATCTATACATTGATATAGTTTTACTCGATAAATAAATTACAAAAGTAATAGTATTAAAAGCTATTACTTTTTTTTGAGTTTTTTATTAAAAAATGAATGTTGAAGTGTATAGATATTATATAAAAAAATTTATAAAAACATACTATATAACTTTTATTATACATTAAAATTATAGAAATATATGGTATTATAAATATGACATTATTTTTGAACTTAATAAATTTTTATCCATAAGGAGGAATGAAGAAAAAATGGAGTCAGTTTTAATTATGGGTGGAAGTGATTTCATAGGAAAATCACTTGCTAAGTATTTTATAGAACATGGACATAAAGTAGATGTCTTGACTACAGGAAAAATTGATTATGAGGGAGTAAATAAACATTTTTCATGTAACAGAAGGAAAGAAGAAGAATTAAAAAATGTACTTAAAGATAATGAATATACTTATATTTATGATATGACTGCTTTCTTAAAGTCAGACATAGCAGAATTAATTCAATTTGTTAATAGAGACACATTAAAAAAATACGTTGTACTATCTTCTGCAGCTGTATATAAAAACACAGGTAAATACATAACAGAGGATGGAGAAAAAGGAGTAAATCCAGCTTGGGGTAAGTATGGAATAGAAAAGGTAGAGGCTGAAAAATATATTACAGAAAGTGATATCCCTTACATAATAATAAGACCAACTCATATTTATGGACCAGAAAATAACTTATATAGGGAAATGTATTTCTTTGATAGAATCAAAGAAGGTAAAGCGATTCCAGTACCTAGTGATAGAAATGAACCAGTAGTAAACCAATTTATTTACATTGATGATTTTGTAAAGGTTTTATATAGCTTGACAAAAAACGATATAGTAAGAGAAGCGTATAACGTTTCTACACCACAGCTTGTTACTTGGAAAAAATTAATAGAAACATGTGGAGAAATTGTAGGCAAAGAACCTATAATAAAATATGTAAATTCAGATAAAATAAAGGTAAAGGACAGAAGCTATTTTCCATTTACAAACACTAGCTGTGTATTAGAAATAGATAAATTAATAGATCATGGACTTTATACACCTAATATACTTATTGAAAAAGGATTAAAGAAAACATATAAGTGGTATGTAAAGAATAAACCAAAAATGGAAGACCCAGAAATGGTAGAAGTGGATCAAGTTTTAAAAATAGTGTAATTTGAATATTAAAAATTTACGAATTATTTACAAAAAACAGTTATTAATATATAATTGAAATATATTTTGATATTATGGCGTCTAAAGAAAGTCTTTAGACGTTTTTCTATATTATGAAATACAAAAACGGGTAAAAGGAGATAAGGAAGATGGAAAAAGTTGAAAGTTTTAAATTAGATCACAATAAAGTAAAAGCACCTTTTGTAAGAAAATGCTGTGTATTAGATGGAAAAATGGGAGACAAGGTAAGTAAATTCGATTTAAGATTTTTACAACCTAATGTAGAAGCTTTTGGAACAGCTGCTATGCACGGTTTAGAACATTTATTAGCAACTTATTTAAGAGAAGAATTAGATGATATTATAGATTTATCACCAATGGGATGCAGAACTGGTTTCTACCTAGTTATGTGGGGAGATGTAGATGCAAAAACTGTTAAAGAAGGTCTTGAAAGAGCTTTAATAAAGGTTATAAATGCGAAGGAAATGATAGCAGCAACTGCTGTTGAATGTGGAAACTACAGAGATTTATCATTATTTGGGGCTCAAGAATATGCTAAATATGTGTTAGATAAAGGATTTTCACTAAATATATACGGAGAATAATATAAATAAAAAATAGTGTATTTAAAATAAAAATAGAAAATAATAGATATATATTATATATGTGGAGATAATCGATAAAATGGTAATAAATCAAGGAAAAACAATATCTGATATATTAGTGGATAAATCTGAAGTTCTTAGATATTTAGGGCATAATGGACAAGATATAGATGATGATTTAAATTCTCAAATAGATCAATGTATTGAGGAGACTAAAGAAAATATTGATATAAAGTATGTCTATGAAATATACAATATAAAAAATGATTTAGATTCTAATACTATTGAATTTGAAAACTCAACATTAAAACTACAAAGCAAAGATTTAAGTGAATTGCTTGAAGATTGTGATAAATGTGTTTTGATGAACGCTACACTTGGATTTAATATCGAAAAAAATATCAGAAGATATAGTTATAAAAACCTAACTAAAGGTGTGATAATAGATGCTTGTGCTACAACTTCTATTGAGGAAGTTTGCGATATGGTACAAGATAGCATTTTGCAAGATGTAGCCAAAGAAGGAAAATCCTTAACGATGAGATATAGCCCAGGATATGGAGATCTAGATATAAGAGCGAATAAGGATATATTAAATGTATTAAATGCACAAAGAAAAATAGGGGTTACAGTGACAGATACAGGGATTATGATACCTAGAAAATCTGTAGTAGCTTTAATAGGTATAACAAATAAAAAAATAAAAAAAGTTAAACGAACATGTGATAATTGTCCTAACAGAGATAATTGCGAGTTTAGAAGAAAGGCTGATGGTTGTGGAAGTAAAACAATATATAAAGGATAATATACTAATAATTGATGGTGGTATGGGAACTATGCTTCAAGGAAGAGGTCTACAAACTGGACAAAATCCTGAAGCATTTGGATACGAGCATCCAGAAATATTAGTTGAGATACACAAGGAATATTTTGAAGCAGGTGCAAATGTAGCTACAACTTGTACATTTGGCTGCAACGAATTAAAATTACCAGAAGGATATGAAGTAGAACAAATAGTAGATTCAGCAGTAAAGGCTGCTAAAAAGGCCGCTTCTCTAGTAGATAATGGAAATGAAAAATATGTAGCTCTTGATATAGGACCAATAGGTGAAATGCTTGAACCTATGGGTACACTTAGCTTTGACAGAGCTTATGAAATATTTAAAAGACAAGTAGTACAAGGTCAAAAATCAGGCGCAGATTTAATAATTATAGAAACTATGATGGATCTATATGAAATAAAAGCTGCTTTACTTGCTGCTAAAGAAAATACTGATTTACCAGTATTCACCACTATGACTTTTGATGAAAATGGAAGAAGCTTCACAGGATGTTTACCAGAAAGTATGGTAGTTACATTACAAGGCTTAGGAGCAGATGCTGTAGGTGTCAACTGTTCTCTTGGACCAGAACAATTAAAGCCAATGGTAGAAAAAATAATAAGAAGAGCTAGTGTACCAGTAATAGTACAACCTAATGCAGGGCTTCCTGACATCGAAAATGGACAAACTGTATATAAAATGACAGCAGAACAATTCTTAGAAGGAGTGTCTGAATTTGTAAAAATGGGTGCAACTATAGTAGGTGGATGCTGTGGAACAAATCCTGAGTATATAGAGCAGATAACTTCACGCGTGGTGTCTGGAGATATTGTGAAGACATCTAAGGTTCATGTGGAAAGGCAGCAGGCCGCCGGTGGCGAAAAGGACAATTTCCTCAGAGATCGGCAAAAACATGGTGGTGTTGACAGCAAAAAATCAGAAACGCATAAATTGATCGCTGTGGAGCTGGCACCACCGGTGGATGTCAACGATCAGAAGCTGCTTGATGCAGCCCATATACTTAAGCAGTCTCATGTGGATGTGGTGACATTTCCTGATTCTCCATCTGGAAGAACAAGGGCGGATTCGATACTAATGGCGGAGAAGGTGCATAAAGAGACGGGACTTCGGGTTATGCCTCACCTGTGCTGCAGGGATAAGAATGCGATAGCTATAAGAGGAAGCGTGCTTGGTGCACAGCTCAATGGTATAAAGGATTTTCTTGTCATAACAGGTGATCCGGTTCCGGTCATGTTCAGGCAGACCACCAGGAGTGTGTTCAATTTTGATTCGGTTGGCATGATGAAACT
>NZ_JALEXO010000225.1 GCF_022780145.1 Intestinibacter sp. | reverse complement strand
ACCTAACGAAAGGACCCCTCCAAAAAAATAACCAGGGTCCTTTTTGTATATCTAAAAAATATGATATACTAATTAAAAGATTTGTAAATTAGTATATAAGTTATAATTATAAAATATTTTAGATAAGGAGATGGGTAATTTGAAGATTTCAACTAAAGGAAGATATGCATTACGCTTAATGATTGACTTAGCTATAAATGACGAAGGAAAGTGTATAAGAATAAGAGATATCGCTAAAAGACAAGAAATATCTGATAAATATCTAGAACAAATAATATCCATACTCAATAGGGCTGGATTTATAAAAAGTATAAGAGGACCTCAAGGAGGGCACAGACTTGCTAAACATCCAAAAGACTATACAGTAGGTATGATTTTGAGATTAACAGAAGGAAGTTTGAGTCCAGTTGCTTGCTTAGATGATGAGGTAAACCAATGTAGTAGACAAGCTCAATGCGCAACTTTAGAATTGTGGAAAAAATTGGACAAAGCTATAAGTGATGTTGTAGATAATGTGACTCTTGAGGATTTAGTTCAATGGCAACTAAATAAAAATAATAATTATATTATTTAATTTGTGAAAAACCGCTTAAAATAGCAAATATTTTAGGTGGTTTATTTTTTTTTGAAATATTTTATATATTTCCTATTGACATAGTATGAAATATCGATTATTATTAAATCATACCAAACAGGTAGGAATTGGAAATTAAAAAATTGAAATAAATAATATAATTACAGGGGGCAATAAATATGACAACTAAAATAAGTAGAAAAGATAGAAATTTAAAATTTGAAACACTACAACTTCATGTAGGACAAGAATCACCAGATCCAGTTACAGATGCAAGAGCAGTTCCAATATATCAGACATCTTCATATGTTTTTAAAAATTGCGATCATGCAGCAGCTAGATTCGGATTAAGCGATGCAGGTAACATATACGGAAGATTGACAAACCCAACAGAGGATGTATTTGAACAAAGAATAGCAGCACTAGAAGGCGGGGTTGCAGCATTAGCAGTAGCATCAGGAGCAGCAGCATTAGCTTATACATTCCAAAACTTAGCTCAAAACGGAGACCATATAGTTGCAGCTAATAATATTTACGGAGGTACATACAACTACTTAGCACATACATTCCCAGAATATGGAGTGCAAACAACATTTGTAGATCCAGCTGATAAAAAAGCTATAGAAGATGCAATACAAGAAAATACAAAGGCAGTATTTATAGAAACATTAGGAAATCCAAATTCAGATGTAGTAGATATAGAAGAAATAGCAAAAATAGCACATGCTCATAAGATACCACTAGTAATAGACAATACTTTCGGTACACCTTATCTTATAAGACCAATAGAATACGGTGCAGATATAGTAGTTCATTCAGCTACTAAATTCATAGGAGGTCATGGTACTACTATAGGTGGAGTAATAGTAGATGGTGGTAAATTTGACTGGGAAGCATCAGGAAAATTCCCAAGTTTGGTTGAACCTAACCCAAGCTATCACGGAGTAAGCTTCACAAAAGCAGTTGGACCAGCAGCCTTCGTAACAAAGATAAGAGCAATATTACTTAGAGATACAGGTGCTACAATTTCACCTTTCCATGCATTCTTCTTCTTACAAGGATTAGAAACATTATCACTAAGAGTTGAAAGACATGTAGAAAACGCATTAAAGGTTGTAGAATACTTAAATAATCATCCACAAGTAGAAAAAGTTCACCATCCATCTGTAACAGATGATCCAGAACAACAAAGATTATATAAGAAATACTTCCCAAACGGTGGTGGTTCAATATTCACTTTTGAAATAAAAGGAGATGCTCAAACAGCAAAAGACTTCATAGATAATTTAGAATTATTCTCACTACTTGCTAATGTAGCAGATGTTAAATCGCTAGTAATACATCCAGCGTCTACAACACATTCTCAATTAAGTGAAGAAGAATTATTAGGTTGCGGTATAAAACCAAATACAATACGTCTATCAATAGGTACAGAACATATAGACGATATTATACAAGATTTAGACGAAGCTTTTAAAGCTGTTAAATAATAGATAGAGATTCGGGTTTAATAGAGAATAAAGTTTAATATAAAAAGGAAAACGAAGATTATATATAGATGTAATAATTTAGGAGGGAATAAAATGTCTAAAATAGCTAAAAAATTAACTGATTTAATAGGAAATACACCTTTGCTTGAACTTGAAGCTTATGGAAAAGAAAATAAATTAGAAGCAAACTTAATAGCAAAACTTGAATACTTCAATCCACTTGGAAGTGTAAAAGACAGAGTTGCAAACGCAATGATAGAAACTGCTATTGAAGAAGGTAAAATAAATAAAGATACAGTAATAATTGAACCTACTAGTGGTAACACTGGTATAGGACTAGCATTTGTCACTGCTACAAAAGGATTGCATTTAATATTGACTATGCCAGAAACAATGAGTATAGAAAGAAGAAGAATAGTAGCTGCATTAGGTGCTGAAATAGTATTAACACCAGGTGCTGATGGTATGAAGGGTGCAATAGCTAAGGCAGAAGCATTGAAAGAAGAATACGGAAATGCCTTCATTCCACAACAATTTGAAAATGAAGCTAACCCTAAGATACATTTTGAAACTACAGGACCAGAAATCTGGAGAGACACAGATGGAAAAGTTGACATATTCGTAGCTGGTGTTGGAACTGGTGGTACAGTTACAGGTATAGGAAAATACATAAAATCACAAAACCCTAATGCAAAAATAGTTGCAGTAGAACCTGCTTCATCAGCAGTACTTTCAGGTAACAAACCAGGACCACATAAGATCCAAGGTATAGGTGCAGGATTTGTTCCTAAGGTATTAGATTTAGACATAGTAGATGAAATATTCCCTGTTGAAAATGAAGACGCATTTAACGCATCAAGAGCAGTGGCAAAAACAGAAGGTTTATTAGTTGGTATATCAGCTGGTGCATCAATACATGCAGGAACAGAATTAGCTAAAAGACCTGAAAATAAAGGTAAAAATATAGTTGTTTTATTACCAGATACAGGTGAAAGATATTTATCAACTGCCTTATTTGAATAAAACAATTTCCCCAAAATAAAAAACAATAACAATTCCAATATAAAATAGATATCCCTTAGTTAATATATAAATATTAAGCATAATAAATCCAAAAAAACTGAGCAATGATCTTGTATAAAGGTCATGCTCAGTTTTTCATTTAAAAGGAATTTATTATTATTTTCTAGTCCATGTAATATTGTCTCCACGAGACATATCCAAAACATATCCAGCTATATTGATTCTATTTTCGATACAATGTCTACATTCTGCGGCCTCGTCGCCAGTACATATTTTATTATCGTAAAGCTCATATTTTTTTCTGGAAGAAGTAGGTGATAGGTTTGGCATAGCCACATTGGCACCAGCATCAAATCCCTTTTCGCGTCCTACTGGATCTATTGTTCCTAAGGCTGTAGTAGCAGGCAATAGGCAAGTAGGTAGCAGTAATCTAATTAGTGACAGCATAAGGGTAGTTTCTTCAACAGTACCAGCTGGCTCATCCTTAAATTGAGTGTCGTGATGTGGGATGAAAGGCCCTATACCAACCATCTCAGGATCTAAGTCTTTTAAGAATAATAGATCTTCAGCTAATGTCTCAGGTGTTTGATAAGGTGAATGAATCATAAATCCAGCACCTACTTGATAACCGATTTCCTTTAAATTGCGAAGACATTGAATTCTATTTGATAGCTTCATATTTTCAGGGTGTAATTTTCTATAATGCTCTTCATTGGCAGTTTCATGTCTAAGTAAATATCTGTCTGCACCGGCATCATAGTATTTTTTGTATGATTCATAGCTTTTTTCACCTATAGATAATGTAATAGCGCAGTCGGGGTATTTTGCTTTTATAGCTTTTACAATTTCTACTATTCTATCATCAGTGAAATACGGATCTTCTCCACCTTGTAAAACATAAGTGCTGTATCCTAGTGCATGGCCAATATCTGCACATTCTAAAATCTGATCTAGTGAGAGTCTGTATCTATCTGCATTTTTGTTTGATTTTCTTATTCCACAGTAGTAGCAGTCGTTTTTGCAGTAATTAGTGAACTCGATTAGACCTCTTAGATAGATTTTGTTGCCATAGTATTTATCTCTAAGAGAAGAAGCCTTTTTAGTTAAATATTTTATATCTTCATCATTTATGTTTTCTATAATATAAATAAGCTCTTCTTTTTTTAATATATGTTTTTCTGCTAATTCATCGATTAAATTTTTTATGTTCATTTGAGTTCTCCTTTTAAATATAATATATAATTCCTATCTAAATAGTATGAATTTTAATTATATTTTAACATAAAAATAGATAAGTGTAAATTTATGGAAAGTATGTTTGTTGATAATTTAAGTTATCAATTTATTAGATATGGCAATGTTTTTGATAGGATAAAAAAACTGTGAGGCTAAATTTTTATATCTAGCTCACAGTTTTAATTTCAAATATTTTTATATGATTTTATAATTTAAAGTAATTAATTTGATAATCTGTTAGCTCGTTATCACATTCTGCACAGTGATAAGATTTTTTAGCTGTTATAAAGCTATTAGAATCATTATCGTATTCTGTTTTTACTTTTGTAACTATACCAGTTGAAGTAAGGTCTTTACCACATTTTTTACAATTTTGTACAGTACATATATTTTCTAAAAACGCAGGATTTAATT
>NZ_JALEXO010000183.1 GCF_022780145.1 Intestinibacter sp. | reverse complement strand
CATGTTTGTAGATAGTCTCTTTTTAATTTATGCTTTAACTAAAAGAGAGTGGCTATAAGACTAATTTTGCACTCTCTTTTTTGATATAATTATATTAGTTGAGGAAGGAGGAGTTATGAAGGATAAGACTTATTTAATATCGAAAATAGCGCTATTTGTAACGGCTATTATTTGGGGAAGTACTTTTGTAGTAGTAAAGGGAGCTACAGATACTATGCCGTCAAATTTTATAATGGCTGTTAGATTTACTGTGGGCAGTATAGTTTTAGGAATAATATTTAGGAAGAAATTTAAATTAATAGATAGAGGATATATAATAGGTGGTCTTGTGATGGGGGGCTCTCTTTGGATTTCTTTCATAGTACAGGTAGTCGGGTTAGCTTTAGATACTACTCCTGGGAAAAGTGCGTTTTTGACAGCTATTTACTGTGTTGTAGTTCCATTTTTATATTGGATTGTTTTTAGAGATAGACCTGATAAGTTTAATTTTATAGCGGCATTTATATGTATTATAGGAATAGGAATGGTATCTCTAAACGAAAAATTGACGATATCTGTAGGCGATATTTTAACTCTTATAGGCGGAGTATTGTCGGCAGTAAATATAGTTGCTATTGCCTATTATTGTAAGGATAGGGATGAATATCTTTTAACTTTTTTACAGATATTTGTAGTCGCCGTTATATCGTGGATAGCAACTATTGTAACTGGTTCATATCCGACTGTTTACAGTAGAGATGCATTTTTAGGAGTAACTTATTTAGGTGTATTTGCTACAGCGCTTTGTCTAGTGTTTCAAAGTATCGGTCTTAAAAATACATCTGCATCTTCGGCATCTATAATACTTAGCTTGGAATCGGTGTTTGGAGTTATTTTTTCTATTTTAATATATCATGAACAGATAACTTTAAAATTAGGTATTGGATTTTTACTTATATTTATCGCAGTTATAATATCAGAGACAAAGCTTAGTTTTTTATTTAAGAAAAAAGACAATATTTCAGAAGATGATAATTTGATTTAATAAATACTATTAAAGTATTAATATTTTAAAATCAAATTTGTTATGCTATAATAACAAATAGGGTAATTTTAAACGCAAGAAATAATATAAATGAGGAATTCGTATGAAATATAAATTGATAGTTTCAGACATGGATGGAACACTTCTTGGAGATGATCACCAATTAACTGAAGAAAATAAAATCGCCTTGAGTAAGGCTTTAGAAAAAGGTGTGAAAATAGTACCTGCTAGTGGAAGAATTTACGATTCTGCTAAGGAACATTTCGATTTTTTAGATATAAATACTCCTTTAATCGCATGTAATGGAGCGATAATTAAAGAAACAAAGACAAATAAGCTAATATACAAAAACAGCGTGCCAAATGATATTTGTTTAAAAATAATAGATGTTTTTGAAAAAAATGAAGTTTATTATCAGCTTTATTCAGAAACTACTATGATGTGTAAAAATCTTAGTTCTAAAGACAAACAAAAGACTAGAGAGAGATTAAAAAATTTCTTTAATGACAATGTAAATGTCCACTTTGGAGATGATTTAAAAGAAGAAGTTTCAAAGCATAAAATTTTAAAATTAATCGCAATAGATGACGATGATATGGATAAGCTTAGAAGAGTGAGAGAAGATCTTTCTAAAATTGAAGACATTGAAATAACTTCATCTTGGTATAATAATATCGAGATAATGCACAAGGGCGCAAATAAGGGAGAGGCGTTAAAGGCTTTGATAAAATATTTAGGTATAGATAGAGAAGAGGTTATAGCCTTTGGTGATAATTACAACGATTTACCTATGATAGAGCTAGCTGGACTTGGTGTAGTTATGGGAAATGCAGACGAAGCAGTAAAGGAAAAGGCAGACTATGTTACTTCTACTAATATGGAAGACGGTGTAGCAAAAGCGATTTATAAATTTTTAGAAATATAATTTTGATTAATTAGAAAATAGAGAGGATGAAAGTATATGAAATTATGGGGAGGCCGTTTTAGAAAAGGCGAAAATAAATTAATGGAGGAATTCAATAAATCTTTTGGATTCGACTGTGTTTTATACAAAGAAGATATAGAAGGAAGCTTAGCTCATGTATATATGCAAGTACAAGTTGGGCTTTTAACTGAAGAAGAAGGAAAACAAATAACTGATGGACTTAAGGGTATATTAGAAGATATAGAATCTGGAAAATTACCTTTAAGTGGAGATTACGAAGATATCCACAGTTTTGTTGAAATAAACTTAATAGAAAGAATCGGAGATGTAGGTAAAAAATTACATACTGCTCGTAGTAGAAATGACCAAGTGGCTGTAGATATGAGATTATACGCTAGAGAAAAAGCAAACGACATGATCGGTCATATAGCTAGCTTAAAGGAAACTATAAAAGAAGTAGCTGACAACAATTCAGTTATAATGCCAGGATACACTCATCTACAAAGAGCTCAAGTAGTTACATTCAAACATCATCTAATGGCATACTACAATATGTTTGATAGAGATGAAAAGAGAATAAAAAATGCTCTAGAAATACTAGATGAATCACCTCTAGGATCTGGAGCATTAGCAGGAACTACTCATAATATAGATAGAAACATCACAGCAGAAAAATTAGGATTTAAAAAACCTATGGACAACTTTATGGACGGTGTAAGTGACAGAGATTACCTTCTTGAACTTATGAGTGATTTTTCTATAATAATGATGCACTTGAGTAGATTAAGCGAAGAGTTAGTATTATGGAGTTCTCAAGAATTTAAATTTATAGAAATGGATGACCTATTCACTACAGGAAGTTCTATAATGCCACAAAAGAAAAATCCAGATGGTGCAGAGCTTATAAGAGGTAAGACTGGTAGAGTTTACGGTAACCTATTTGCATTGTTTACAGTAATGAAAGGTATACCACTAGCTTACAATAAAGATATGCAAGAAGATAAAGAAGGCTTCTTCGACAGTGTAAAAACTCTTGAAATGTGCCTACAAATCATGGAAGGTATGATAGGAACTCTAAAGGTTAGAGAAGATAACATGAAAAAAGCTGTTAAGGGAGGATTCTTAAATGCTACAGAAGTTGCTGACTACTTAGTTAATAAGAATGTTCCATTTAGAGATGCTCACAGCATAGTTGGACAAATAGTTATATACTGCGAAGACAATGACAAGGCTATAGAAGAATTAGAATTAGATGAACTATTAAAATTCAGTCCAGTATTTGAACAAGATATATATGATTTCATAGATTACAATAATATAATAGAAAAAGGAATTAAGAAAAACTTAAAATAATAAAGATAATAAAAAAGCTGTTGTATATGATTATTAAAAATAAACTCATATAACAGCTTTTATTTTTTACGTAAAAACACCCGGATTATTAGAAGTTTAGTCTGATAATCAAGGTGTAGTATTTACTATCTCTTTGGTTTTCTTTTTATATTATTAGAATTTTTTCTTTGAGTATTAGTGTTTTTAGTAGTTCTAGTATTTTTACTAGATTTAGTATTTTTACGTTTATTTTTGTTTGCTGTTCTTCTAAGTTTTTTTCTGTATTTTTTTCTCAATGCTATAAATAAAATGAATAATACAAATGCAAATATTAAAAATAAGATTATTTTAAATAGTATTTTGAAGAAATTGCTTTCTGTAAAGAATGCAAACTTACTATGTATTTCGCTAGTAGAGACTAAATCAATAGTTTTTTCTAATTTATTTCCATTGTAAACCTCTATTGTACCTACCTTATCACCTTTGTAAATTGGTAAATGATAGTCTAGATCTTCTTTATAAGAATAGTCAGAGGTAGTAGATTCACCTCTTTTTAACATTAATTTATAGCTAGCCTTTGGTTGATATATAAATTCTTTTTCTTTAGTAAATAACACTCTTTTTGTTTTTGTATATTCATCTTTATCAATTATTGTTTTAGAATAATAATTATCAAATCCATAATCTAATAATGTTCTTGAATCGACATATACATTAGTCCCTGAGCTTTTAAATACTGTAGCAATAACTCTCATATCGTTTTTTACGGCACTACTTAAAAGACATCTTCCTGCAAGATCTGTATATCCAGTTTTTATACCATCTACAATATCGTATTTTATAGGTATAGA
>NZ_JALEXO010000173.1 GCF_022780145.1 Intestinibacter sp. | reverse complement strand
TGTTGATATTGTGATTCCTCTTTCTCTTTCTTCTGGAGCTTTATCTATGTTAGCGAAATCTACAGCTTCTCCTAATTGATATCTGTCATATAATGTTTTTGTTATTGCAGCTGTTAATGTAGTTTTACCGTGGTCAACGTGGCCGATAGTTCCTATATTAACATGTGGTTTAGTTCTTTCGTATTTAGCCTTAGCCATTTGAATTACCTCCTAATGTTTTTATAAAATTTATATATTTTCTATAAGACGAGGAAAAATCCTCGTCTCTTATTTTTTTAATTAATTATTATCTACCTTCTGATATTTTTTTAGCTACGTTAGCTGGAACTTGTTCGTAGTGGTCAAATATCATAGTGTAAGTAGCTCTACCTTGAGTAGTAGATCTTAATTCAGTTGAATGACCGAACATTTCTGAAAGTGGACCAAATGCATTTATAACTTGTGCACCACTTCTAGCTTCCATACCTTGGATTAAACCTCTCTTAGAGTTTATTCCACCCATAACGTCACCCATGTATTCTTCTGGAGTAACAACTTCAACTTTGAAGTAAGGTTCAAGTAATACTGAATCACCTTTCTTTAAAGCTTCTTTCATAGCCATTGAACCAGCCATTTTGAATGCCATTTCTGATGAATCGACTTCATGGTAAGAACCATCGTATAATTCAACAGCAACGTCAACTACAGGATATCCTGCAACAACACCTGATTGCATAGCACCTTGTATACCCATATCAGTTGGTCCAACATATTCTTTTGGAACAGATCCACCAACAGTTTTGTTTTCGAATGAGTATCCAGCACCTGGTTCTTGTGGGCTAACTCTAAGTTTAACGTGTCCGTATTGTCCTCTACCACCTGATTGTTTAGAATATTTGTATTCTACATCAACTGGTTTAGTTATAGTTTCTCTGTAAGCAACTTGTGGAGCACCAACATTTGCTTCAACTTTGAATTCTCTTAATAATCTGTCTACTATGATTTCTAGATGTAATTCACCCATACCACCGATTATAGTTTGTCCAGTTTCTTCATCAGTTCTAACTCTGAAAGTAGGGTCTTCTTCAGCTAATTTTTGAAGAGCTATACCCATTTTTTCTTGAGCAGCTTTTGATTTTGGTTCGATAGCTACGTCGATAACTGGTTCAGGGAATTCCATAGATTCAAGTATTATTGGATGATCTGGATCACATAAAGTATCTCCAGTTGTAGTATCTTTTAAACCTACTGCAGCAGCTATATCTCCTGCATAAACTTCAGTTATTTCTTTTCTTGTGTTAGCATGCATTTGTAGGATACGTCCTATTCTTTCTCTCTTGTTCTTAGTTGCATTTAATACATAAGAACCAGATTCTAAAGTACCAGAGTAAACTCTGAAGAACGCTAATTTACCTACGAATGGGTCAGTCATTATTTTGAATGCTAATGCTGAGAATGGTTCTTCATCAGATGAATGTCTTTCATCTTCAGTTCCATCTGGTAATACACCTTTTATAGCAGGTATATCAGTTGGAGCTGGTAAGTAATCTATAACTGCATCTATAACAGGTTGAACACCTTTATTTCTGTAAGCAGTACCACAGAATACTGGGTTCATTTCACAAGCTATAGTAGCTTTTCTTATAGCACCTTTTATTTCTTCTTCAGTTAATTCTTCACCTTCAAGATATTTCATCATTAAGTCTTCATCAGTTTCTGCAACTGCTTCAACTAATTTTTCTCTCCATTCAGCAGCTAATTCTTGCATATCTTCTGGTATTTCTGTTTCGTCCATAACAGTACCTAGGTCATCTTCATAGATTATAGCATCCATTTTTATTAAGTCTACTACACCTTTGAAAGTGTCTTCTTTACCTATTGGTAATTGAAGAGGAACTGCATTAGAACCTAATCTTTCTTTCATCATTTCTACAACGTTGTAGAAGTCTGCACCAAGTATATCCATTTTGTTAACGAATGCTATTCTTGGTACTCTATAAGTTTCAGCTTGTCTCCATACATTTTCAGATTGAGGTTCAACCCCACCTTTAGCACAGAAAACAGCTACTGAACCATCTAGAACTCTAAGAGATCTTTCAACTTCAACTGTGAAGTCTACGTGCCCTGGTGTATCTATTATGTTTATTCTGTGATCTTTCCAAGTTGTAGTTGTTGCAGCAGAAGTTATTGTTATACCTCTTTCTTTTTCTTGTTCCATCCAGTCCATTTGAGAAGCTCCTTCATGAGTTTCTCCTATTTTATGTGTACGCCCAGTATAGAACAGGATTCTTTCTGTAGTAGTTGTTTTACCTGCATCTATATGAGCCATGATTCCTATATTTCTAGTTCTTTCCAAAGGAAAATTTCTAGCCATGGTTATCCTCCTTAGATATCCTCTAATATTTCTTAAATTCTAACTAAATCCTGGTATTAGGGCCAAATTAGAATCTGTAGTGAGCAAATGCTTTATTTGCTTCAGCCATTTTATGAGTGTCTTCTCTCTTCTTAACTGATGCTCCTGTATTATTTGCAGCATCCATTATTTCTCTCGCAAGTTTTTCTACCATACCTTTTTCTCCACGAGCTCTTGTGTATCTTACTAACCATCTTAAACCTAAAGTTTGTCTTCTTTCTGGTCTAACTTCTATTGGAACTTGGTAGTTAGCTCCACCAACTCTTCTAGCTTTTACTTCTAAAACTGGCATTATATTATCCATTGCTTTGTTGAATACTTCTAAAGCGTCTTCTCCAGTTTTTTCAGCTATTATATCAAAAGCATCATAAACTATTTTTTGTGCTTTTCCTTTTTTTCCGTCTATCATTAAATTGTTTATTAATTTTGTAACTACCTTACTTCCGTATACTGGATCTGGTAATACATCTCTCTTTGGAACATTACCTTTTCTTGGCATTTTGCTTCCCTCCTTAATTATTTTTATCTTAAATCATCGGTACTCGACATATTATCACAATGCCGTATGCCATAAATATATATATATTTAAAGCACCGCACTATAATATTTCAATTTCGATTTAGTGTTTTATTTTTTAGCAGCTTTTGGTCTCTTAGCACCATATTTAGATCTTGCTTGCATTCTCTTATCAACACCAGCAGTATCTAATGTACCTCTTAATATGTGGTATCTAACCCCTGGAAGGTCTTTAACTCTTCCTCCTCTTATAAGAACAACACTATGTTCTTGTAAGTTGTGTCCTTCACCTGGTATATAAGCAGAAACTTCTATTCCGTTTGTTAATTTAACTCTGGCAACTTTTCTTAAAGCTGAGTTTGGTTTTTTAGGAGTAACTGTTTTTACTGATGTACAAACTCCTCTTTTTTGTGGTGAACTTGCATCAGTTGTTTTTTTGTTTAAAGAATTGTAACTCTTTTGTAATGCTGGAGCAGTAGATTTTTTAACTGAATCCTTTCTACTCTTACGAACTAATTGGTTAATTGTTGGCATCATCTGCACCTCCTTCTTCTAAAATTTCGATCTTAAAAATGATCGCCAACTAAATCGGATATTCCTACCGATTTCCGTAGTTAAATGTTCGGTACATACACAAACATTTAATAGCTTGGTACTTAATAGTTCTTTAATTATATTAAAGCTTATTTAAAAGTTTACCCTGAACAGTATCCAAAGTAAACTTTTAAATTCGCACTTTTATATTTTAACATCACATACGGCTGATGTCAAGAATGTTTATATAACAATTCTTATAAAGATTCTTGATCTATTTTTTGAACCGCTATGTTTCTATATTTTTTCATTCCTGTTCCTGCTGGAATTAATTTACCTAATATAACATTTTCTTTAAGTCCTATTAGATGGTCTTCTTTTCCTTTTATAGCAGCTTCTGTTAATACCCTAGTTGTTTCTTGGAATGATGCTGCTGATAAGAATGAATCTGTAGCAAGAGACGCTTTTGTTATACCAAGTAAAACTCTCTTAGCAACAGCTGGTCTTAATCCTTTTGCTTCAGCTTCTTCATTGCATTCTTGGAATGTTAATACATCTTCATAACCTCCTGGTAATAAATCTGTATCTCCTGGATCTTCAACTTTAACCTTAGATAGCATTTGTCTTACAATTACTTCTATATGTTTATCGTTTATATCAACCCCTTGAAGTCTATAAACTCTTTGAACTTCTTTTACAATGTAGTCTTGAACTCCACCTATACCTTTGACTCTAACTATATCATGTGGATTTATAGAACCTTGAGTAAGTGGGTCCCCAGCTTCAACACGTTGACCTTGTTTTACTTTTAATCTTGAACCATATGGTATTTGGTAAACTTCTCTTTCGCCTTCATCTGGTATTACTACAACTTCTTTTCTCTTTCCTGTTTCGTCTATTTCAACTCTACCTGAAATTTCTGTGATTGTAGCTAAACCTTTTGGTTTTCTAGCTTCAAATAGCTCTTCAACCCTTGGAAGCCCTTGAGTTATATCTCCACCGGCAACCCCACCTGTATGGAATGTACGCATTGTAAGCTGTGTACCTGGTTCACCGATTGATTGAGCTGCTATTATACCTACAGCTTCACCGATATTAACTTCTTTACCAGTGGCTAAGTTTCTACCATAACATTTAGAACATACACCATGATGAGTTTTACAGTTAAGAACTGTTCTTATATTAACTTTTTCGATACCAGCTGCTACTATAGCTTCTGCATCATCTTCTTGTATCATAGTGTCTGCTTCTACTAATACTTCTCCAGTTTCTGGATGTACTATAGGATCTATAGTATATCTACCAACTATTCTATCGTATAAATCTTCTATTGATTCATTTCCATCTGTTATTGCAAATATTTCTGTTGTTTCTGTTGTTCCACAGTCATAATCTCTAACTATTACATCTTGGCTGACGTCAACAAGTCTTCTTGTTAAGTAACCTGAATCGGCTGTACGAAGGGCTGTATCGGCTAACCCTTTTCTAGCACCATGTGAAGATGTGAAGTATTCCATAACTGATAGCCCTTCACGGAAGTTAGATTTAACTGGGATTTCAACTGTTTTACCAGATGCATTGGCCATAAGTCCACGCATTCCTGCTAACTGTCTTATTTGGTTCTTAGAACCTCTGGCTCCTGAATGCGCCATTATATAAATGTTGTTCATTCTTTCAAGTCCATCCATTAAGGCATCTGTAACTTTTTCAGTTGTCTTAGTCCAAGTTTCTATAACTTTTTCATATCTTTCTTCATCAGAGATTAAACCTCTTCTGAATACTTTTTCGTATTTTTCAACTTGATCTTCAGCAGCTTTTATTAAAGCTGGTTTACATTCTGGTATCTTCATATCTGCAACTGCAACTGTTATACCACCTATAGTAGAATATTTAAATCCTAATGATTTTATGTGGTCTAAAACTTCAGCAGTTATAGTGTTTCCATGTTTTCTGAAACATTTATCTATGATTTTACCTAAAGCTTTTTTATCAACTAAATAATTTATTTCTAATCCAAATGGATCTTCTTCTCTATTAACAAATCCTAAATCTTGAGGTATGTTTTCATTGAATATGAATCTACCTACTGTACTTTCTGTAATACCGACTCTACCGTCAGCTAATTTAACTCTCATTCTTACTGTTGCATGTAATTCAACTGCTTTAGTTTGATAAGCCATCATTAACTCGTTAAAGTCTTTGAATACTGTTCCTGTTCCTTTTTCTCCACCTTGAGATTCTATAGTTAAGTAATAACATCCTAGAACCATATCTTGAGATGGAGTAGTTATTGGAGAACCATCTTTTGGAGCAAGTATATTATTTACAGAAAGCATTAAGAATCTAGCTTCTGCTTGTGCTTCTACTGATAAAGGTACATGGACAGCCATTTGGTCACCGTCGAAGTCAGCATTATATGCTGTACAAGCTAGTGGATGTAGTCTTATAGCTTTACCTTCAACTAAAACTGGTTCAAATGCTTGTATACCTAATCTATGAAGAGTAGGAGCACGGTTAAGTAGTACTGGATGGCTCTTAATTACTTCTTCAAGAACATCCCATACTTCTGGTTTTACTTTTTCTACTAATGATTTAGCACTTTTTATATTATGTGCATAGCCTTCTTTAACTAATTTATCCATTACGAATGGTTTGAATAATTCAAGAGCCATTTTTCTTGGAAGGCCACATTGATAGAATTTAAGGTCTGGTCCAACAACTATAACTGAACGTCCTGAATAGTCAACACGTTTACCAAGTAAGTTTTGACGGAAACGACCTTGTTTACCTTTAAGCATATCTGATAAAGATTTTAATGGTCTATTTCCTGGACCTGTAACTGGTCTACCTCTTCTACCATTGTCTATTAAAGCATCTACTGCTTCTTGAAGCATTCTCTTTTCATTTCTAACTATGATGTCTGGAGCTCCAAGTTCTAATAATCTTTTTAATCTGTTGTTTCTGTTTATAACTCTTCTGTATAAGTCATTTAAGTCAGAAGTAGCAAATCTACCACCGTCTAATTGAACCATAGGTCTTAAATCTGGTGGAATTACTGGAATAGCTTCTAGTATCATCCATTCAGGTTTATTTCCTGATTTTCTGAATGCTTCAACTACTTCTAATCTTCTTATTGTTCTAACTCTCTTTTGACCTGTACTGTCTTTTAAATCATCTCTTAATGCTTTACTTTCTTGTTCTAGGTCAATTTTCATTAATAATTTTTTGACTGCTTCAGCACCCATACCAACTTCAAAAGTATTTCCGTATTTTTCATAATTACTTCTATATTCTTTTTCTGTTAGTAATTGTTTTTCGTTTAATCCAGTTTCACCTGGATCTATAACTACATATGAAGCAAAGTATAGTATTTTCTCTAGAGATCTTGGTGACATATCAAGTAAAAGTCCCATTCTACTTGGGATACCTTTGAAGTACCAGATATGAGACGTAGGAGCTGCAAGCTCTATATGTCCCATTCTTTCTCTTCTTACTTTA
>NZ_JALEXO010000152.1 GCF_022780145.1 Intestinibacter sp. | reverse complement strand
TCAAAAATACGAAGATTATTTAGACTCTATAGAAGATGCCGATGCTGTGGAAACTACAAATACTAGAACAGTTACAAATCCAGAAGGTATATTATACATGACTGCAAACTCTGCATCAGGTAGTAAATACTACGATTTAGTTGAAAAGAAACAAGCATATATAGCTTCTAGATGGCAAGAAGATGTCCCAACATATTCTATAATAGATGTAACTGATACTACATTTACTATAAATACTTATAGAACAGACAACAACCGAAAAATAGATTCAAGCTTTACAATCAAGAAAACTAATAAAAAAACTAATAAAAAGAATAATGTAAATCACAATAATAGTAATCACGATAATAAAAAAACAAATCACGAAAAACATTAATACAAATAAAATATAATCTGTAAAATTTTCAAAATAATGCTCAGCATTGGATTGATAATAGATGCTGAGCATTGTATTTATTAAAATGGAGGATACAATGGGTAAGAAGGTTGAAAAAGGTATATTACACAGATTAATAATTGTAGTAATCTTAATATGCTTTGGAGTATTTTTATATTTTTTTAATCAAGTAGATAAAGCGCAACTGATCAATAGAGAAGGAACAAGTTATGTAAAAGCAGAAGTAGTAAATATAGTCCAAGATAATATCCAAGATGATGGAAGTAGAACCGGATATCAAATCGTAAAGGTCAAAATTTTGCAAGGTGAGTACAAAGGAGAAGAGATAGAGGCGACTAGTGCATCTGGATATTTATATGGTGCTGATTGCAAAGAAGGAATGACAGTAGTCGTAAATTTAAGTGTTTCAGGAGACACTAAGGGAGCTTCAGTATTTAATTACAATAGAGAGCCTATGATTATAGGATTTGTAGTTTTTTTCCTTGCACTGTTAGTTGCAGTTGGAGGGAAAAAAGGTTTATTCTCAGGGATTAGTTTAATATTTACTTTTATATGTATAATATTCTTGTTTTTACCGATGCTCTATAAAGGATATTCACCTTTCTTATCAGCAGTATTAGTAGTCGTACTGACTACAATAGTGACTATGTATCTAATAGGGGGAATTAGCAAAAAAACTATTTCGTCTATTTTAGGAACTGTCATAGGTGTCGTAATAGCAGGATTATTTGCCCAGGTATTTGGATATTTTGCGCATATAGATGGATATAATGTTTCTGAAATAGAGGAGCTAGTTTTTATAGCAAATAATTCAGAACTTCAAATAGGAGGATTGCTATTTGCTGGTATATTGATATCCTCATTAGGAGCTGTAATGGATGTAAGCATGTCTGTAGCTTCTACTATAAATGAAATTCACGATAAAAATCCCGATTTATCTAGATATGAATTATTTAAATCTGGGATAAACGTAGGTAGAGATATGATGGGAACCATGTCAAATACGTTGATATTGGCGTTTACAGGAGGTTCTATTAATACTCTTATATGGTTTTATGCTTATGACTTATCTTATGGACAAATTATAAATATGTATCAAATTGGAATAGAGGTTATGCAGGGTCTATCAGGGACAAGTGCGATAATACTTACAGTTCCAATTGTAGCTTTGATTTCTTCGTTTTTGCTTACTACTAATGTGCAAATAGGGGATAAGAAAAAAGCAGCATAGAAAAATAAATACGAAATCATCTAAAAGACTTATAAATTAAAAAGATGCATGCGGGATAAATATCGAGCATGCATCTTTTTTATGCGAATTATTTATTTAAAGATCTTTTCGCTAGTATACTCTTGGCAACACTAAGGCCATTTGCAGAAGCCTGTTGCAATCCTCTTGTAACAGACGCTCCGTCTCCCATAGCTCGCAAGTTTTTCACACTAGTTTCGAAATCCTTATTTACGATTACCTTATTAGAATAGAATTTAACTTCAACTCCATTTGGTTGAAAATAAAATTTTTATTTTTTTCTTTTCATTGATTTTATTAAAGTTTTTGTGTCTTTGTCGATACGAAGAGATTCACAGATTTTTTGTAAAGATTTATTATATGTAAAATCATCTAAGTCATTGTTTTTTAGAAATTCCATAGTTTTAT
>NZ_JALEXO010000114.1 GCF_022780145.1 Intestinibacter sp. | reverse complement strand
GAAAGTACTTCCTACAACCCCAGATGTATCGTTTATTGATCCATTATATTTGTACTCATATCCATAATCATCCATTGCTCTAGTTATTATATCTGCGCCATTATCACCTTGATAAAAAGGAACTTTAACAGGCTCTATAATGTAACCTAATCCCAAAGTGAATTTTTCCATACATAGAGTTACATATCCCTTTGGTGTAGCCGCATCTACTTTCTTTGGAGATATAAACACAACTGACAATACCATTAAAAATGCCATCATCATAGATATTATTTTTTTAAAAACACTACACTTTTTTTTCACTCAACTCACTCCTTATAATTTTTTATTCTTTTTTGATTATAATTTTTATAGGCTTAATTATCAATAAACTGACAAAATGATTACACTAAAATACTACTAGTTCTACTACTTTTTTACTACTTTCTACTACTTTTTTGTCTAATAATTGTCAAGGCTCTATAAGACCATATTTTTCCTTTATCCTGTCTAATTTTTCAATCATAGGCTTGCTTATTACAGCTAAGAAAATAACGGTAGCAGCTGCATGTATAATATTAAAGGGAACGCCACTTAAATATATCGGTATAATTGAAGCTAAAGTTGTATTTCCCTGTGGAAACATAATCCATGTAGCTGTATCTAATAAAAATCCGTAAATAAAGAAAGTAGCAAGTCCTCCATAAATACAAAGGCTTATTCTTCTCTTTTCTAATTTGCCTTTTTTAAATAATATACCTGCAATAAACCCGATTATGCCGAAACTAAACATCTGCCAAGGTGTCCACGGTCCTTGAGAGAAGAAAAAATTCGATACAAATCCCGTCATAGCTCCTACCAAAAATCCCGCTTCAGCCCCGAAACACACCGCAGAAATTATAACTATAGCTACAACTGGCTTAAATTGAGGTAGCATAAAAAACGCTGCACGACCAGCTACTGCTATAGCCGATAAAACTGCTATTATTATGAGCTCCCTCGCCTGAGGCCTACGATCCTCAAATACCATGAAAAATGGTATCATAGTGCATACGATTATACCTAAGCTAACTATATAGTATTTTCTATCGTTTCCTAAAGTTATACCTAAAAATATTATAATCGGAATAACTACAAGTATCATAAATGTCGCCATTAATGTTCTTTTACTTAGCTTTGTATCCTTTAAAGTCTTTTTTCTCGCTTTATCTCTGCTCTTAGTATAATAATACCTACTAGATCTTTTCTTTTTTTCTTGTTTTTTTTCAGAAGCCCTGTACACCTTTTTGCCATTAATTACTAAACTAGCTCCGTCGTTTATATAGTTATTTTCATTGTATTTTTTATTTTTTGCTTCAGCTTCTTTTAGCAATATCTCGTCGTATATTTCATCTATTAAGCTAGTGTTTTTTGTGCTTTGTGTTGATTCGCTTTGCATAAAGTTATCACATCCTCACATGTTATTGCATTTTCAAATACCTGTCTTGTCATTCTATTTGCCACAGTAGTGTAGAAATTATTTCCGCTGAAGAATTTATTAGGTGTATTTGATGTAACTATGTTTCCATTGAAAAATAAAGCACATTTATGAGCAAATCTAGCACAGAATTCTATATCATGTGAAACCATGATTATAGTTACACCTTTTTTTAGAAGCTGTTCTATTATCTGAGCAAATTTTATCTTAAATCCAGCATCTAAACCTTTTGTAGGCTCATCTAATATTAAAAGCTTTGGTTCAAGTAGCAACACCTTTGCCAGTGCCGCTCTTTGTTGTTCGCCACCACTTAAGTCATATGGATGTTGTTCTAATAAATCTTCTATCTCTATTAATTTTGCAATTTTTTCTACCTTCTCAATTTTGTCTGCTTTTTTTATCCCTCTTCCTGATAAAATCTCCATCAAATCCTCTCTAACTGTCTTTTTGACAAATAGAGCTTGTGGATCCTGTGGCAATACTCCTAGATTGTTCTCGAACAATTCTTTATTTTTATATTTGCTTATCTTCTTACCGAAAAGTTCGATTTTTCCTCTATAAGGCTTGTTTATTCCGTTTATAAGTGATACAGTCGTGCTTTTTCCTGTACCGTTTCCTCCAACTAGACAGAAGAATTCTCCCTTTTTGACTTCAAAACTCAAGTCCCTTACGATGTCTTTGCCGTCTTTTTCGTATTTGAACCACACGTCTTTCATTTTAACTGCGATTTCATCTGTATTGTTATTTTTTTGTTCAAGCTCTCTACTATCTTCTACCCTTACAAACTCAGGCTTTTGATCTTCATATAAGCTTTCTATAAACTTTCTGCCTTCTTTTACTGTAATAGGAGTTTTATCAGTACCTAATAATGACGCTATTTTCACTGGTGTAGGCATAGCTTCAAACATATCTGGATTTAATCTTTTTACCTTTGAGCCTACATTTCTAGGCTCGTCGTCTATTATTATCTTGCCTTGATCCATCACGATTACTCTATCTGCCATTGGAAATACTTCTTCTAAATCGTGCTCTGAAATTATAATCGTAGTCCCAAGTTCGTCATTTATCTTCTTTATAGTTTTTAAAAATTCACTACCAGCAATTGGGTCTAGTTGGCTTGTAGGTTCATCTAAAATAAGAACATCTGGTTGCATAGTCATAATAGAGGCAAGATTTAAAAGCTGCTTTTGTCCTCCAGATAGCTCAGTCACGTTTTTCATAAACCAAGTCTGTATCCCAAAAAAGCTCGCCATTTCAGCTACTCTAAGTCTAATTGTCTTATTATCATATCCTAAGCTTTCAAGTCCAAATGCAAGTTCATGCCATACCTTATCTGTGACTATTTGGTTTTCTGGACTCTGCAAAACATATCCTATCTGAGATGCTTGAGTTCTATCGTCTACATCGTCTAAATTTACACCTTTGAAGTAAATTTCTCCCTCTCTTTTTCCAAAAGGAGTAAGAACAGTTTTTAGATGTCTCATAAGCGTACTTTTCCCACATCCTGATTTTCCACAAATAACTACAAATTCACCTTCATTTATACTCAAATCTATTTTTTTAAGAGCCTTCTTCTTCATATTTGGATATGAAAAGTCTAATTGTCTAATTGTAAATGTCTCCATTTTATCTCCTCCATGATTTCCATAATTATAGGTGTAATGCAAAGAAAAAAGTAACAGCAATACTCAAACACACTAAAACCAGTTATCTTCAACAGCTGCATATTTGGAAAATATTGCATAGAATTTCTTCCTTGAAAAGCTCCTATTATAACTATTAATGTAAAAAATACCATTATTCCAAAAGCTATTTTATCTCTATTATCAAATCTGTAGTTTGAAAAGCTAGTTCTTCCCTTTAGACCATACCCTCTAGATTTCATAGAATCAGCTGTCTCTATAGCATTTTCAAGAGCCCAGGTTATCATGATAGATATTATCTTAATTCCATTTCTAGCCTTTCTTATTATATTTCCATTTGAAACATCTCTCCCTATACATTTTTGTGCATTAGAAATAACCTTGATTTGAGCTTTGTACTTAGGTACAAATCTAAGCACCATAGAAAAAATCAAAGACAATCCAGGAATAATTCTACCAAATAGGTATATAAACTTGTCAGATGTCATAACGGCGTTGTAACAAGAAAACCAAAATATAACTGAAGTAAACATCATAGCAGAAGCCACACCGTATACTATAGATTCCAAAGTCAAAGGATTTCCTGTGCTAAAATAAGCGATTATTGTTACCCCCTGGTGGCTAAATGCAGGATTTATCACTGCTGCAAAAACTAAAAAAGGCACCATATATAATATGTTGAATTTAAGAGCTTTTTTGCCATTTAAATACACCGAATATATAAATGACGATACAAAAGATATAATCAAAAGTATAGGATGCATAAAAAACATACTAAATAATATAACTACAAAAAAATAGTAGAAATTCACTAATGGATGATACGATTTAAATGAATTTATCAAGATTTTTCCTCCTTATTTCCCTTTTTCTATATTATATCTCATAAAAAGCACTCAAAAAGTATAGTCTTTGGTAGTACTACTTTCTACGTAAGTTCTACTACTTTAAGTGGTAAATCATACTACTTTTAATGTTTTTTAATTTATATTTTGTTTAAAATTAGACAAAAAAATAAAACTAAGGCGAACCTTAGTTTAAAAATACATATTGTCTTTTTTTTTTAAATAAGAAATAACTTCTTTTCTGCTTTTAAAACCTAATTTTGTAAAAATACTGCTGACATGTTTTTTGACAGTATTTTCTGTTATAAATAACTTCTGACCTATTTCTTTATTATTAAACCCCTTGCCGACTAAATCTAAAATCTCATTTTCCCTAATAGTAAGCCTATCTTTTCCATTTTTATTTTCTTTGAGTGATTCCTCAAGCAAATCTAAATCGTAAAATTTCTTGCCTACAATAATTTTGTGAATAATGTATGCAAACTCATCCCTATCTAGGATGTCTACTATATAACCTTCTATACTAGATTTTACGAGTCTTTTAAATAAATCCAATCTTTTTCTCACATCAATTACTATAACTTTGATTTGAGAATAATTTTCTTTAACATCTTCAATATAGCTAACTATTTTTTCATAATCATTTCTTAGGTCTATAATAATCATACCGATATCTTCATAATCGATTTTGTTTAAATCAAATGTTGGCTTTACTACTTTTATCTCTTCAATCGCCATCTCATCGGTTAAAATGTCTTCTATTACGTTTTTTATAATATCAGATTCTAAAATAGCTAATACATTCATGAGCAATTTGTTCCTTTCTCGCTAATTTTGCGGCTTATTAAACTACTTGTCCTCTGAAAATATTTACCCCTACCTAATTAAAATCTCAAAACAAATCTCTAACTAAAATAAATATGTTTCTAAAATTTCGTAGTAAATTCTACAAAATTAAGCAAACTATAAGTTAGTATTTAAACCTATAATTTGCTTAGTTTTTATCTATATATTTACTTTATCATTGTTGTTATTTTATGTCAATAATTCCAATTTGTTATCGATATTATTTGCTCATTGAATTGTCGCCTACATCTCTACCTAAATCACAAGTATATACCCATTTTATAGAGTCTCCATCCTTAAGCTTATATCTACTACAGCCGTAATTAGGGAACCATCCATTTACACTGTACATCCATCCGCTTAATTCTCCTCCATCGAATTCGTATAAATTGTGAATTCCTTCTATGTAATTACTGTTATATGCTGGGGTCATGACATATTCCATATGAATTTTATTGGCTTTAGTTTCTCTTAAAAGTACATCGAATACTGATTCATTTTTATAGAATTTAACCTTTTTAGTCTTGTATATTACACCATCTGAAGGTATCATATCTTCTTTACCATTTGAAATAGCTACTTTTTTGTTTTCTGGCTTTAATAAAGTCTTACATGTTATAGATAAAGTACAGTATCCTCCGACTTTACTTTTATCTACTTCGTTGCCTTTTTCATTCCATTCTACTGGTTTTGGTTTACCTGCAGGAGTTGGATCAGTTAAATATTTATCTTTTCCATCTTTGTTAGGAGTACCTGTTGATGTATAGATTCCAAGTTGTTGTTTTACTTTTTCACTTTTTTCGGCTAATTGTTCTCTTTTACTAGAACTTGTACTAGATGATGAGTCGTCATCTGCATCTATTGCAGCTTGTTTAGGGTCACTACCTACTATATAAAATTCGCCTGCTCTGTCTTTTATACTAAAATTAAAAGTTGTTCCTTCTGAAGTTTCAACAGTGGCACTAGTTATTTTTTTAAGCTTGTTGTTTTCAACTTGATAAATATCAGCCGCTGTACATCCTAAGTCGTCCTTATATATAATAGATAGAGCTGTCTTCGAATCTAAACTGGTATCTTCTGCGAATTTAAATCCATAGACCTTATCTGATTTTGATTCTTTTTTTACTAAATCAGTATCTGTACTAGCAGATTCTACTTTTAAATTTAGATCTCTAGGAGAACTTATATCTGTTCCCATAAACATCCATTGATATGTAAATTCTTTATTTTCCCCATTGAATAATTTCATATCTCCACTGTCTTTTAGCTCTTTAAAAACTTCCTCTGATACTATACCATTTTCTGGTATTGTACTGTTGTCAGTTGAAGATTTAGTGTCCTCTTTAACTGTTACACTGCTACACCCAACGACAGATATAGCTAGTAAAAAGCACATCACAAGTGAAATTATTTTTCTTGTTATTTTTTTCAATATAACTCACCCCTTTATTTTATTTCTATCATTAAGTTTTTATTTTTCATAGTATTTTTTAATGTTGAAAGACTGCTGTTGTCTGTATCTCCATTTATTGTTGCAAATACTGCATCGGCTATATTTAAATGAAGTATATCCTTTGATTTTGCTGCGTCTTTTAATTTAAATTTTAAGTTTAAAATTGTATCTTTTGTTCCCTTTTCAAATCCAGATTTGTAATATGAATTTTTACCACCTGATTTATCTAAGTACATAGCATTTACAACTCCAGATTTATTAGTTGCATCTACATCTACATTCCATGCAGGCACCTGATTGCTAAAATCCTTAATTGTACCCTTATCGATTCCTGTAAACTCTAGTTTTTCCTTATCAAATTCTATACTTATACTAGCTGAAGGGTAAACACCTGAAGGTAGATATGATAATTTTACTGGAATCACTATTTCTTCTTGAGAATTTGCGGCTAAATCCTTGTCGTATTCTAATAATAAAGCTACCTCTTGATTTTCATCTTCTTGCTTTACAGTATTACTTACTTGCTCTTGTTTTGATTTTACGCCAATACCATAAACTATTCCAACTACTACGAGAGAAAGTATTACAGCAATAGCAGTTATTTTTTGTTTGCTTAATTTCATGTTCTCCTCCCTAGTTATTTACTTTAACTTTGTCTTTTTCGCTATTATCGTCCCAAATCTTGCAAATTGTATATTCAGATTTTGATAAGAAATTATTCATTATTTGATCTATATCTCCGTTATCGATTTTAGAGTCCATAGATACATTTATAGCTATTATTTGTCTTTCATCAGTTAAATCTAATTTTCCTGATAGTATTGATTGAACATCTAAAACATCTTGTGCATTTACTACCTTATCTCCATTTACATCGCCAAATGTTATTTCGTATTTTTCTGGTTTTGTATAATCTGCTTCTTGAGCTTGTGTGTCATTTTTATTTTGTGATATAGCATCATCTGGAGTTCTTTGATTTAGAGATACTGTATCTGATGAATTATTTTCCCCTGTTTTATCTTCATCTGAAGCATTTTTATCGACTTTAGCTTCCTCTATTTTATGAAACTCATAGTTGTCTATTTTTAATAAATCTTCCTTCTTAACAGATGTATCAAATAAAGCTATATATGTAGGAGTATTGCTCTTATCTGACAATTCTTGTGAATAATACAAGTATTGTTTTTTATTTTTAGATAGTTTGAATTCAACTATTTGTTCTTTTTCCTTTTCTTTAAATTCAATTACCACACATTTTTTCTTTTCAGGTATTAGACCATCTTTTTCACCAGTGTATATTGTCTTTATGCTTATAGTTGCGCTTTTGTTTTCAGTTATCTTTATACTCTTGTTTCCAACTTTAGATGTATATGTTGTGTTTCCTCGACTGTCTACTTTTGTACCTCTATTTGTGTTTTGGTTATTTCTATTTGTATTATTACTGTTATTGTTGTCATTTTGATTATTGTTATTATTATTTTGGTTATTGTTATTTTGATTGTCGTCATTGTCGTCTTTTCCATTTAAATCAGGATTAGAACCTGTAGAAAAAGTACTGCTAGCATCTGTCATATCGTATAATTTATTTTGACCTTTTAAATATCTATTATATGCTACTAAAGCGTACATTCCTTGGTCTGTAGCCATTAAATTGAGTCCTGTTCCAGCTCCTCCACCGCCGTCGTAGCCTTCTAATACGTGTGCAAATCCACCGCCCTTGCAGTAAAAATACAACATACCATCTATGACAGTGTTTTTATTTCCTTTAGAATCTGTCTTTATAAATCTAGAATCACTGTTTACATCTATGCCCAGAGCAGTTAAAGCCACTATAGCTTGTGCTGTACTTTCACAGTTCATAGTTCCCCAAGAATCGAAAGCTCCTGTAGATAATTGTTTCTTACTCATTACCTTTAACGCTCTATTTACAGCTTCCTTAACCTCTTCTTGATCAGTGTAATTAGATAAAGCTTGTAATGCCATAAAAGTAATATCAGGGTCTGGATCATTTCCACTAAGCGCCCATCCTCCTGCATCTTTTTCACCTTTATGAATTTCCTTGCTCAATATAAAGTCGATTAGTTTTTGTCTAGTAACTTGATCGTTTACACCTGATTTTTGTGGTATTTTGTAATTTCCACTGTCAAATGCTATAAGTGCAAAAATCGGTCCATTTATGCCTTGCTTCTTGACATTGTCTAAATCAGTTAAATATTCAAGTAGGTTGTATCCAGCTACATCAGTTACATCTTTATTCATAGCTGTAAGTGCTAGTATTACCCTAGAATACTCTGTATACTTAATCCTATGAAGCTGTCCATTGCAATCCTTTAAAGTTTTTTCTACTCTTTTGTAGTAATCGTCGTAATAGCTTTTTGGTATTTTCACTCCACTTCTAGCTAAGCTAAGTACAGTCCATTCACCTCCTATACTAGCTACAGTAGGCTCAGGTATAGTTTTGTACATTAAACTAGCTGTTTCATTTATGTATTTCTCTATCTTTTCTTGGTTATATGCATAAGAATTTATACTGTTTGAAAATATAAATCCAATTATTACGACAAAAGAAAGAAATATTGTACATATTTTTTTAAACAATTCATTCACCCCTTAATATAATAATTTTCTCTCAAAAGATTTTATTTTTTTAATTATATACTTACTTAATTGTACAATAGATTTGGTGTAAGAAAAGTCTACTTTTAAGTAGTAGCACTTTTTTGCAAAAGTTCTACTACTTTCTATAATTTTATATAGTCTAAAAAAGACCTCTAGTCTCGAGGTCTTTAAAGTTCATATAAAAAATAGGGAATTAATTTTAGGGAAAGTAGATTTATAATCTGACTTCCGTTTATGTGAGATTTGTTTGAATTTAATTTTTAATTACACAAGAGTTAGCGTTTTAATTATGACTTCGCTTTTATTTCAATTTGGCCAATTAATTCCCTAAAAATAATTTAAAATAAAAGCTTTTTTATTTCTCTATTATTGTATCATTATATTTATTTTTTGTAAGTATAATCTTTAGTTCTACTACTTTTTGTAAATAAAGTAGTAGAACTTTTTACACAATGTAGTAGAACTTTTTTAATAAATCTATTTATGTAATTTACTTACTGATGTTGAACCATTTTTATATGGAGAATAAACTGTGTAAACGTGTCCTTGTTTGTCTTTATATGTAACGTAAGAGCTTGCAGTTATTTCTGTATCAAATTGAGTACTTGGTATACCTACTAATGTTCCTAAATAAGTTTCATAATTTTCTTTTTCATTTTTTTCATATACAACTTTTGCTTCTGATTTAGCAGCTTTAGGAGTATCTAGATTTAAAGTTTCTCCATCTGCAAGTAGCTTAGCTGGAAGTATTAGAGTTCCTTTTTCTACTATTTCATCTCCATCATTGTAGATTTTTGTTCCAAATCTTATACCACTCTTATCATTTACTACTGCTTTTACTTGTGCTCCAAGCATTTCTACGTGAGCCCATTTAGCCTTGTATGTTACATTTTCAGTGTATTTTTGACCTGATTGATATTTAGTAGTTATATCGTCAGTGTCAGAGTACCATCCTACAAATGTATAGCCTTCTTTAGTTGGGTTTTCTGGAGTGTATTCTAAAGCTTGATCTTTTGAAACTGATTTAACTACTGCTTCACTTCCGTTATCGGCATCAAATGTTACATCTACGCTCTTATTAGTATTAGCTATAGCTATTACATTTCCTGAGTCGTTTTTGTAGTATATAGTTCCGTCGCTGTCACATATAGGACTTGCTATACAGTATTGTTGTAAATCACTTGGTAATTCAATTAATTCGCTGTATTTAGCTTCTGTTTGTCCTGGAGAATCTTCTAGTACAGTTATTCCTCCTGGAGTTTTATTATATGTGCAATATACGTAAACTTTTCCATTTTCTTGTTTTGCATAAGCTGTAGATATAAGCACTGAAGCTTGAGGATATCCTTGTAATGGTGCTTCGTAGATAATTTCTAATGTGCTTGCATCTGCTACTACTACCTTTCCTCCACCAGTTAAAGTCCCTGTTCCTATGTAAACTCTTCCATTATATACAGCTGGTGTACTTGTACATTGTCCATCCATTTGTTTAGATTTTAAAGTAGATTTATCAAAAGTTCCGTCAGCATTTACTTTCATAGAGTATAGGTATCCTGCTTTAGTTGTGAAGAAAATTCTATCTGAAGCCTTATCATAAGAAATTGTAGAACGTTGATCGCCTATTACTTCTATAGAGTCTACTACTTTTCCTGTATTTTTATTTAAGCTGTAAAGGTGACCAGTTCCTTGATATCCACTTTCTCCATCGTCAGTACCTATTATGACGTTATTTCCTGTTATATAGGCTCCTGCCCAATAGAATCCACCTTTTACAGTAAATTTCCAAGATGCGTATTTAGTTTCATTTGTTTGAGTTGTATCTTCATCTGTAGTTGATAGACAAACGAAATCAGCGTCTTTGACTTCACTATTCCAGAATCCTAAATATACATATCCATCATCAGAAGCTATTGGAGATAATGCTTGTCCTCCAAATGATTCACTTACCCAAAGTGATTCTAATGTCTTAGCATTAAATGCTTGAACTGTACCTGAACCTAAAGGTGCTATTATCATACCATTAGTGTAAATTGGAGGTGTATAGCCATAGCTTGGTGAGTTTACCATATCGCCACTTGCTAACACTGATCCATCTTCTTTACTCAATTTGTATATCTTTTTACCTGACATGACAACTATAGAATCGTCGACTTCAATTTGTACACTTGGAGCTGCTGTCCAACCACTACCTAATTTAGCAGTCCATTTTATAGTTGATTCTGATGAATTTCTAGGTGTTTTTGCATTTGTTATACCCATATTTTCATCGTTACCTCTGAAGTTTTTCCACTGAGAAGTTACTTCTTGTAAAGTACTAGCAGGCGCTTTTTCTAAAGTTATATCCTTTGTTTGTTCTCCTGCATTAACTGTTATTTCTTCTTTATGAGTTATATAACCGTATTTTAATACTAATAGAGTATATGTTGAATCAGAAAGCAATCCTGTATATTTTCCATTTCCACTGACTTCATCTCCATTAGGATCTATCAGTCTAACTACAGCACCATCTACATCGCAGTTTACATTTAGAGATGCTGATTCTACTTCTTTTATAGTTAAATTATAAGTATTTTCACCTTTTTGGTCGTCTCCTGTGATAGTTACTTCTATATTATTAGTAGAACCGTTTAAGTCTATACTTACGCCATCTTCAGAAAGAACTTGTCCATTTACTTTTATAGTATTGTAATCGCTAACTACACTAGCAGTTGCTTTTATTAAAACAGATTTTGATCCTTTAGCTATAGTAGCTTCATAATCATTTACACTGCTTTTGAAGCTAGGTGTTAAGACTAAATCCTTTGAATCTACAGTTGCAGTAATTGAAGCTAATGCAGATTTTCTGTTAAATGTTATAGTGTAAACCTTTGTTTCTGAGCCATCCTCTGAAGTTACAGCGACGTTTATTACGTTTTTACCGTATTTTAAATTGCTTACTAATCCTGAAGAAGATGCTGTCTTTTCTTCACCTTTGTAATTTGTATAAGTTATTTTTACTGTTGAGCCTTCAGTTTCAGCTGTGGCATTGACTGTTATAGAATTTGTTGAATAAGGCAAGTCCGCTATATTGTAGTCTAGTACATCAGCGCTAAATTCAGGTGATAATGTTTGGTTTTTGACGCTTAATGACGCTAGATTACATTTACTTTCAGTAGCTGCTGCTTGCATTACTGAACTTTCATTTTTATTTGTTACTTCTTCGGCTGCCACCATTAGCATTGGATTTGCCAAAGATAAGGTCATAGCACATGTCGTAACAAAACTAAGTGCTTTTTTTGGTAACTTGTTCATACTTTTTTCACCCTTTCTCGAATTGATCCTAAAATGTATATCTCACATTGATTTAATTATACAATACATTTTGTGACAAAAAAGTATGATTTTAGTGGTAGGAAAGTTCAAAAAAGTAGTACTA
>NZ_JALEXO010000072.1 GCF_022780145.1 Intestinibacter sp. | reverse complement strand
AATAAACAATGAGTTCATCCTTCTTCTGTTCATTCTCTCTTGCAAGTCTCTCATTCTTTATTGATTCACTCTTTAGTTCATTAAATCGTCTTTCTATATCATAAAGTTCTTCTGGTAATGTGATATAGTCTACACTCTTATCTATTAATTCATGAGATGCATGAGTCAATGCATCCATACCAGTTGCTGCAGTTACAGCAGGAGGAACTGATAGAGTAAGTACAGGATCACAAATTGCTACCTTTGCAGCTGTGTATTTACTCTTTACAGTCATTTTGTATTTGTTTTTTGTATCAGTTATAACTGAAGAAAATGTTATTTCGCTTCCTGTACCTGATGTTGTAGGTATAGTTATAAGTAGAGGTAGAGGCTTTGTAGCTGCAGTTTTACCTTCGTATTTTTTGATTTCTGTTGCATCGTGGGCAAGTAAAACTCCTACAGATTTTGCACAGTCTATAGGGCTTCCTCCTCCGACTGCTATTATTGAATCGCAAGCGTTTTCTCTTGCGATTTTTGCGCCTTCTTCTACATTTACATCTTTAGGGTTTGCTTCAACGCCGTCGTATACGATATAAGGAATGTTATCCTTGTCTAGTAAATCAGTTATTTTTTGAAGTATACCTGCTTTTGAAACGCCTTTGTCAGTAATTATTATTGGTTTTTGACCTTTATTTTCTTTTAATTCGCTACATAAATTATCTAAACAGTTTGCACCGTATATTATTTTTGTAGGTAGTTCAAATGAAAATAATTTTGTTAAATTATCCATACGGTTTCCTCCTTGTATAAATATAAGAATTGAGATTTTCCTATTAATTATAGTATTTAATTAAATTGTAGGCAAAAACGATTAAATTATCAATTGATATAGGTTGATTACTGCAAATTTTTTATATAGACAATATAATTCTAAATAAAAATTATTTTATGATACACTAATATTAATAAATTATGAATGGAGTAAAAAAGATGAATAAGAAGCTTTTATTTCATGCCATTATGAAATTCACAATTGGTATATTGATGGTAGGAATACTTTTGTTTTTACCAGCAGGTACATTTTATTATTGGAATGCTTGGTTGTTTATAGGTTTATTATTTATACCTATGCTTGTTTTAGGATTAATACTTTGGATTAAAGCACCTGATTTACTTGCGAAAAGGCTAAATAGTAAAGAAAAAGAAACTGAGCAAAAGCACGTTATTGTATTGTCATTGTTTATATTTGTCGGAGGATTTATAGTTTCAGCTTTGGATTTTAGATTTGAATGGTCAAATTTACCTATGTGGGTTATAGTAGTCGCATCTATAGTATTGCTTATTTCGTATATACTTTATGGAGAGGTAATGCGTGAAAATGCTTATCTTTCAAGAACAGTAGAAATTCAAGAAAATCAAAAGGTCATCGATACGGGTTTATATGGGATTGTAAGGCATCCTATGTATTTTGTCACAACAACACTATTTTTATCTTTTCCTATTGTGTTGGGCTCAGCTATTGGATTTTTGATTTTTCTTTTTTACCCAGTTTTATTAGTGAAAAGAATAAAAAATGAGGAAATGATTCTCGAAAATGGTCTAGAAGGATACAAAGAATATAAGGAGCGAGTTAAATATAGACTGATTCCATTTATATGGTAAGCTTTTATTTATTAATTTATGAATATATTTACAATGTTAATTTGTATTTCTTGATATATAATCACAAAGCAGTTGATCTAATTTGATTGATTGCTTTTTTGTATGTATTACGATAAATAGGTTTTTATGGAAAAAAATGTAAGATAGTAGTATAATAGTGAATAGTAAAGTGGATAATAAATATAAAATTAAATTAAATTTTAAGAATAATTAATAAAATTGAAAATTTCTTAAAAATAATAATTATATTATTACAAGGAGGAGTAATTGTGAGAGTAGAGGATCATCCTATTTTAGGAAAAATAGAAGATAGAAAAGAAGTCACTATTTTCTATAATGGACAACCAATAAAGGCTTACGAAGGAGAGCCTATTGCTTCAGCGCTTATGGCTGCGGGGATAAAGTCTTTTAGAACTACAGCTAAGAGACATGAGCCTAGGGGGATTTTCTGTGCGATAGGTCGTTGTACAGACTGTATGATGGTAGTAGATGGAATACCAAATACTAGAACTTGTGTTACTGTGGTAAAAGATGGAATGAAAGTTGAGACACAAAAAGGTTTAGCTCGTATAAGCAGAAAAAAAGATTAATCTAAAGACAAGATAAAATATATAGAATTAAACACATCGAAAGGAGTTTGCAAATGAAGGAGATAGTAACAGAGATAGCTATAATCGGTGCAGGATCTGCAGGGCTAAGTGCTGCATACCAAGCTGCAACTGCAGGTGCAGATGTATTAGTTATCGATGAAAATAAATTGCCAGGGGGACAATTATTTAAGCAAATACATAAATTCTTCGGCTCAAAGGAGCATAAAGCTGGAACTAGAGGATATATAATAGGTCAGGAGCTATTAAAAAAGGTTCAAGATAGTGGAGCAAAGGTTTTACTAGATAGCTTAGTTTATGGATTGCTTCCAGATAACAGTATGGGAGTTATAAGCGGTGGAATAAATTACTCTGTAAAGGCTAAAAAAATAATCGTAGCAACTGGAGCAAAGGAAAATTATATGGCATTTCCAGGAAGTACTTTACCAGGGGTAATGGGAGCTGGAGCTGCTCAAACCATGGCAAATGTAAACAGAGTTTTACCAGGTAAAAAAATACTTATGTTGGGTTCTGGGAATGTTGGACTTATAGTATCTTACCAATTGATGCAAGCAGGTGCTGAGGTAGTTGCTATAGTAGAAGGTGGACCGAAAATAGGTGGATATGGAGTTCACGCAGGTAAGGTTCGCAGAGCAGGTGTGCCTATATACACAGGACATACAATAAAAAGAGTTTACGGAGAAGGAAAAGTAGAGGGAGTAGAAATAGCTGCAGTAGATGAAAAATGGAACATAATAGAAGGCAGTGAAAAAACATTTGATGTAGATACTGTCTGTTTAGCTGTAGGCTTAAACCCTATGACAGAGCTTTTATGGATGACAGGCTGTGAATTTGATTTTATACCTGCATTTGGTGGGCACGTGCCACTTCACGATGAAAACATGGAGACTTCTAAAGAAGGCATCTATGTAGCTGGAGATGTAACAGGAGTAGAAGAAGCATCTTCTGCAATGGAGGAAGGAAATCTAGCAGGTGTGTGTGCAGCATATTCTTTAGGATATTTAACTGATGATGAAAAGGATAAATTAGTAGCAGAAATAAACGATAGATTAAACACTCTTCGTTCTGGATATTTTGGAGAGAGAAGAAGAGCTTCAAAACAAAAACAATTAGAAGATATGAAGCTGTATAAGGAATCACTTGTTAAATAATAAATTGAGTGAAAATTTCTTTGAAGGGAGAATAATTGTGAATAGAGGTATAGTATATGACGGTGTTCCATCTGAAGAAGAATTAGCTTCTTGCCCTGGAGTGCCAAGCGAAAGTAGAATGAGACAAGGTAGAGTTGCAGTTATCGAATGTGTACAAGAAATACCATGTAATCCATGTTCATATTCATGCAAACAAGGTGCGATAACTATAGGAGAACAAATAACAAATCTACCTCATTTAGATGAAGACAAATGTACAGGTTGCGGACAATGTGTGGCAAATTGCCCAGGTCTTGCGATAACTATAATGGATAAATCATTTAGCGACAAAGAAGCAGTGATAGATTTTCCTTTTGAATATCTTCCACTGCCTGAAGAAAATCAAGTAGTAGATGCTGTAAACCGCTACGGAGAAGTAGTATGCAAGGGTATAGTTAAGAAAGTAAAACAAGTTAAAGCATATGCGGGAACTACTATTGTAAGTATGATAATTCCAATGGAATTTGCAAATGAAGTTAGAAGCATGAAGCGTTTAGAAAAGTAGTTTAGAAAGGGAGAGTATTTATGGGTGAAGATATATTAATCTGCAGATGTAAGGAAGTTACAAAAGCAGAGATAATTGAAGCTATAAGAGATGGTGCAACTACAATCGACGGTGTAAAAAGAAGAACAAAGGCAGGTATGGGACTTTGCCAAGGTAAAACTTGCGAGAGATTAGTTGCAAAAATTATAAGTGAAGAAACAGGTATAAGCATGGATAAAATATTACCAGCTACTAAGAGAATCCCTGTTAGACCGGTAAAAATTGGTGTAATAGGAGGAAATGGTGATGAGTAAGTACGATGTTATAGTAATAGGTGGAGGAATCATAGGATCGTCTGTAACTTATTACTTGGCTAAATTGGGAAACAAAGTTTTACAAATAGAAAAAGAAGATATAACTAGAGGTTCTGCTGGAGCTACAGATGGTGTTGTAGGATATCATACTAAAAAGCCAGGTGCTCAAATGGACTTAGCAGTTCAAAGTATAAAATTATTTGATACATTGAGTGAAGAACTAGGCGAAGATATAGAGTACTATAGACACTGTGGTGGTATGCAACCAGTTGAAGATAAAGAGCAATGGGATATACTATCAAAAATAGTTGAAGAACAAAGAAAAAGCGACGTAGATATAGAGATGATATCTATAGAAAAGGCTCTAGAAATAGAACCTGAATTAAATCCAA
>NZ_JALEXO010000056.1 GCF_022780145.1 Intestinibacter sp. | reverse complement strand
ACTTGCTGCTTCTTCGTCTAGAGATTTTAGTTTTTCGTGCATATAGTCTATGCCGTTTTCTTTTAATTCCTGCTCTAGCTTTTCTCTTATTTCATTGTTTGCATTTGATTTAGCAAAATCCATATCGTATATAAGTGAATTTAGGTATAGACCTGTTCCACCTGTTACAATTATGTTTTTGCCTTTTGAATGTATCTCATCTATATACTTTTCGCTTCTAGATTGAAATTCAGATACTGAAAAAGGAATATCTGGAGTGACCTCATCTATCATGTAGTGAACTACTCCGTCCATTTCCTCCTCTGTAACCTTTGCGCTACCTATATCCATGTATTTATATATCTGCATAGAGTCTGCTGATATTATCTCAGCGTCTAGTGATTTTGCCAGTTTAATCGATAAATCGGTCTTGCCAACCGCAGTTGGCCCCGTAAGTATTATAAGTGGTATTTTCTTCATTATATTCCTTCCTCAATTCTCGTATTACTGTATATATTACATAATTCTCTTGAACATCTTTTCTATTTCTTTTTTAGATATCTCTACTATCGATGGTCTACCGTGCGGGCAGGTAAATGGATTTTCGCATTTTTCCATCTTTGAAAGCAGTGAATCTATTTCTTCAAAGTGTATTTTGTCGTTAGCCTTTATAGCTGCTCTACACGCCATGGATGCTATCTTGTCTAATTTTAAATCGTAGCTGCTCTCTAAGTCTCCTATATTGTCGATTATTTGAAATACGAACTTCTCTGACTGAGCCGCTCCGAAAATATTAGGTACACCTCTGACCATAATATGATTATTTCCAAATATCTCGATTTCAAAACCAAATTTCATAAATAAATTTAAATTTTTTTCGACATCTAGCATATCTACACTAGATAGCTCTAGCACGATTGGATCTAGTAACATCTGCATATCTATATTTTGATTTTTGAATTTCTTCATGTACTCCTCGTATAGTATCTTTTCGTGGGCAGCGTGTTGATCTAGCAGGTACATAGAAGTCCCTTTTTCTAGGACTATATAAGTATTTAAAACAGTACCTATTACTTTATAATCGCTAGCTCTAAAACTTGTGTTTTGTGAGTTATCTAGTATTTTATCTAGAGTTTCGTCTTCTATAGGAGATTTTTGCTCTGTATTAGTCTGTTCAAAGGTTAAATTTTCCACATGATAATTTTTGTCTGCGGTGTAACCTTTGTCATTGTAGTAATCATTTTTTTCTTGTTCCTTTTGTTCTTCTAAAGCCTCTTTAAAAGATTTAAAAGTAGATAGATCATTTCTCTCATCTACAGTGTACTCTTCTTTTTTTTCTCTTACATCTAATAAATTAGACTTTTTATCTGCATATCCTTCATTTACATGATTTATAGATTTATTTTTTATATCTTTATTTTCATTTTGTAGATTGCTTTCTAATATATTATCTGTGTGTGATTTATATTTTCCTATTAAGCTGATGTTTAATAATTTGTTTTTTACGATATCCCTTATAGCTATATAGATATCCTTTTCGTTTTGGAATTTAACCTCTAGCTTTGTAGGATGAATATTTACATCTATTTCATTTGGATTTAGCTCTATATTTAAAAAGCATACTGCGAATTTATTTATAGGTATTATTCCTTTATAGCTTTCATTTACGGCATCTAATATAACCTTACTTTTTACATATCTATTGTTTATGTATATGTGCTGTAGGTTTTTGTTAGATCTATAAATATTGTTATTTCCAATGTAACCGTATATTTTTAGTTTGTCGTCTTCGTAGTCTAGCTCGATTAAGTTTTCAGTTATATCTTTGCCGTATATACTTCTTATTACATTTATCAATTTGTCGTCTCCAGGTGTATTTAGCATAAGTTTTGAGTTGTTTATATATTTTAATCTGACTCCTGGATTTCCAATTGCAAGTTTATTTACTAAGTCGCTTATGTTTATAGTTTCAGCATGAGTCGATTTTAAAAACTTAGCTCTAACTGGAGTGTTGAAAAAAAGGTCCTTTACTATTATAGTAGTTCCATTTTTGCATCCTATTGGCTCTTTCTTTACTATTTTAGAACCGCTTAGAACTATCTTTGTACCGACTACCTCGTCTTCTGATTTTGTAGTCATCTCCAAGTTTGAAACTGCAGCTATAGAAGCTAGAGCCTCTCCTCTAAATCCAAGCGAATAAAGGTTGTATAAGTCGTCAATCTTTTGGATTTTACTAGTCGCATGTCTTAAAAAGCACTTTTCAACTTCACTAGATAGTATTCCACAACCGTTGTCGCTTATTTTAATGGATTTTTTTCCTCCATCTACTATATCTATTACTATTTGTGTAGCTCCTGAATCTATTGCATTTTCTAAAAGCTCTTTTACTACAGAAGAGGGTCTTTCTACGACCTCTCCTGCAGATATTTTATTTATTGTTAAATCATCTAAAATATTTATATATTTTCCCATAAAATCCCTCCAAGAGGTTATCTATTTTCCTTAGCTTTTTTCTGTAAATTGTAAAGTGTATTTACACAGTCTATTAAATTCATATTTAAAATATCAAGATTTAAAAGTTCATCTACGACCTCGCTATTTACGTTCATACTTCCAAAAGATAGTTGTGAATCTTCTTCCTTTAATTTAGTATAGCTCGCGTTTAATTTATTATAATCTTTTTTGATTTTTTTATGTTCTTTAAGTAGAGTTTCGTGTTCTAGCTTTAAAGCTTCGAATTCATTTTTTAAATTGTCTTCTTGAATTCTACTTAGTTCGCTCTCTATACTGAAGCTTTCCTTTGGCTCTTCCTCAGCTACCTTTTCTGCCAAAACAGCCTCTACTTTTTCCTTGTCAAAATTACCTGTAAGCACTTCACCGTTGAATATGTGGTTTTTTTCTAAATCCTTTAGTATCTCAGATGAACGCTCTATAACTTCGTCTGGAAGCTTAGCCAGTTTTGCTACATATATTCCATAACTCTTGTCGGCTGGCTGCTCGATTATTTTTCTAAGAAAAATTATATTTTCTCCATCGTCTTTTACTGAGATAGAGTAATTTTTCACCTCTCTAAACTCATTTTCCAAATCTGTAAGCTCGTGGTAGTGGGTTGCAAATAAAGTCTTGCATTTTATATTGCTTTGAATATACTCAACTATCGCCCACGCCAAGCTTATACCGTCGTAGGTAGAAGTTCCTCTACCTATTTCATCTAGTATTACGAAGCTCTTTGATGTGGCGTTTTTAAGTATATGAGAGACCTCGTTCATCTCTACCATAAATGTAGATTGACCTGAAGACAAATCGTCACTTGCCCCGACTCTAGTAAATATTCTATCACATATAGGTATATCTGCGTAATCTGCTGGTACAAATGATCCCATATGTGCCATGAGTACGATTATCGCACTTTGTCTCATATATGTCGATTTACCAGACATATTTGGCCCTGTGATTATATTTATTATATTTTCATCGTCGTTTAGATAAGTGTCATTTGGAACGAAGTTTTCTTCTCCTACTATGCTCTCTACAACTGGATGGCGACCGTTTTTTATATCTAGCTTGTTGCTGTCGTTTATATTAGGCTTTACATAGTTGTTCAAATCTGCAACTGTCGCAAATGAAGTAAACACATCTATATTTGCTATTATCTTAGCCACATTTTGGATTCTATCTATATTGTCGTAGATGTACTTTCTGACACCTACAAATAACTCGTATTCTAGTACGCCTATTTTTTCCTTTGCGTGTAGGATTTTATCTTCTATTATTTTTAATTCCTCTGTTATAAATCTCTCGGCGTTGCTTAGAGTTTGTTTTCTTATATATCCATCGTCTATTTTAGCCGTAGCTAAATTAGCCTTAGTTATCTCTATATAATACCCGAAGACCTTGTTAAACCCTATTTTTAGAGATTTAACTCCTGTCTTTTCCTTCTCGCGGTTTTCGATTTCTTTTATCATGAAGGCTCCGTTTTTAGATACCTCTCTTAGCTCCTTTAGCTCCTCATTGTAATCTGATTTTATTATATTTCCGTCTTTTATAGTTATGCTCGGCTCTGGAAGTATCGCTCTATCTACTAAATCGTAAATATCTTCTAAAGTCTCCATCTTGCCTACATAATTTTTCAATATAGTAGCATCAGATTCTTCGATACGGCTTTTTAGCTCTGGAAGCTTTTCTATAGAATTTTTTAAGTTTATAAGCTCCTTTGGTGTAACTTTTTCAAACGCTATTTTACCGCATATACGCTCTATATCGTACACATTTTTTAAGATTTCTATTAAGTCCACTCTTAGAGAATAATCGTCCTTTATCTCCTCTATTACATCTAGTCTATTTTGTATTCTTCTCTTGTCAACTAATGGCTCCTCTACGTATTTTCTAAGAAGTCTTCCTCCCATTGCAGTAGAAGTTTTATCTAGTACGTGAAGCAGAGAACCCTTTTTCTTTTTAGTTCTTATAGTCTCTGTAAGCTCTAAATTAGAACGAGTAAACATATCTAAAACCATGTAATTTGAAGAGTTGTAGATATTTATATTGTTTATATTAGAAGTTATCTGCTTTTGAGTGTTGTATATATAATTTAATAAAATACATATACTTCTATTTATAAGACCTCTATCGTCGAATTTAACTCTACTCAAATACTCATCTGAGAAATACTCGTGCAATATCTGTTCATCCAAATATTTTTCGTCGAAATTCTCGTTTAAATATATATTAGACAGTGAAGCTATAGC
>NZ_JALEXO010000042.1 GCF_022780145.1 Intestinibacter sp. | reverse complement strand
CATCCTTTGTCCCACCTATAATCTCAAATTCATATTTTTCAGATTCATTTTTATTTACAAGAACTATTTCTGTAGTTCCCCCTGACATATGAACTGCTATAAATCTATTTTCATTAGATAAAGTTTTTCCTAATAAACTAGATTTAATATGGTTTTCTTGATGTGTAGTTTCAAAGCATAGGCAATCATGTGTTACACTCAATAATTTTGCTACATTTAATCCCACAGTAAAAACAGGCATATAAGATCCTTTTATCGGTCTAGGTGTTTTAGAAGCGCATACACCAACTATATCGTAGTTTTTTAATTTATGACCTATATTTTCGCTTATTTTTCCTATATTTGATACATGCTGAAAAACAGCTTCACTTTGTCTAAGTCCTTTAGAATTTTTATCTACTTGAAGCATTATTTTCTCATTTAAAATTATTTCTTTATTTAAAGAGATAGCTGCTATAGAAGTTGTATAGCAGCTAGTATCTATTCCTATTACAATATTATCTTTCTTTGATTTCATCTACAACACTTCCTAAAATTCCGTTTATAAATTTAGGTGTCTTCGCTTCACAATACATTTTTGCAAGATCTATAGCTTCATTTATAGAAACCTTATCTGGTATATTTAAATCAGATAACATTTCTGATATTGCTATTTGTAGTATTGATAAATCTATTTTTGAAAATCTATCTATAGACCAATTTTTAGCGTTGTTTTCTATTAATTCATTTATATAATCGATTTTATCTCTAAATACCTCACACATTTCATCTAGATAAACTCTATCGACGCAATCATTTACTACAGTCCCTTCAAATTCTACATCTTTATCTGAATAATTTAAAACTAATTCTTCATATCTATTAACTATGTATTCCTCGTTGTTTTCTAAGAATGTGTCGATTTCATTATTTAAATCAGTTATATCTCCATTTGATATATAAGTTTGGTACATTAATTTCATTAAATATTCTCTACTCGTTTCTCTTTTTTCTCTTCTATTTTTCATGTTCATCCTCCTTCAGTCTTATTATACACTATAATGCAATAAAAAAACCCCCTGATTTTCAGAGGGTTTTAATTTATTCATTACTCTGCTATTGTTATTTCTTCGTCTTCACTTTCTCCATCTTGTCCTGCTTCTTTAGCAGCTTTTTTAGCTTCTTTAGCTAATCTAGCTTCTTCTTTTTTAGCAGCCTTAGCTAGTCTAGCTTCTTCTTTCTTTTGAGCTTTAGCTTCTTCTTTTTCTGCTTTTTCTTTATAGAAAGTAATACCTTGAACATGTACGTTTACAGTTGATACTTCTAAACCAGTCATTGTTTCTACTGTATTTTTAACATTTTCTTGTATTTTGAAAGCTGTATCTGGTATAGATTCTCCAAATTCTATGTTAACATATATGTCTAAGATTATTTGTTCGTCTTCTATTTGAATTTTTACACCGTTATTTTTAAGTAGTTTATCAGTTATTGTAGTTATTGTCTCTACGTTTTCAACCTCTAAAGCTGCTAATCCAGCGATTGTTACTATGACTTCATTTGATATTTTAACTTGTCCTAAATTATTATTTTCCATGACACACTACCCCCTATTTTTAGGCTATTATTTATTATATAATATCAAATCCTTATATAATTTGCAAGAAATAAGACTTAATTTTATTATAAACCAATCTAATCAATTTATTCTAAAATTTAATATTTATCTATTATTTGTTAGTTTAATATTTTCTCGATCGATATCTGATTGCGACCCTATTAGCTCAAATATTTTATTGGCATCGTTTTGTGTTATTTCTTTCATATTTACAACTACGTTTACTTTTCCTTCATTTATATAAACAATCGCATCCTTATACCCCTTCGCTAATAGTAGATTTTCAAGCTGCAATTCCTTGTCTGAGTTTTTCACCATTTCTACCTTCATATTTGATGCTTCTATTTTCGCTTCATCAGTTGTAGATGGATTATTTATTATTTCATTTAATTTTTCTGTGAGCTCATTTCTTTGTTTTTCTCTAGTCATCTTCATGTCTACTATATATGTATCACTCTCTACATTTTCTTTTGAATTTAAAGTATCTTCTATTTGTTTACTAGTTTCCTTAGCTATATTTTCTAACTCACTATTTTCTTTACTAGCTTCAGTTGTTTTTTTATCGTTTTTGTCTTCAACTGTAACCTTCCCTTTTATACTATCTACAACGGTGTCTTCTTCAGATGAATTCTTATCTATCTGCGCCTGTTCATATGCCTTAAATTCATCTGAAACACTTAATGCAGAGTCTTTGCTCAGTTTATAATTAACTACTCCAACTGCAATTAACATCATACTCAATGAAACTACTACAAAGCCTCTGTTTTTATAATTAAATCTCATCAAACCCCTCCATTTTTATATATTAATTTCTCTATTTAGCATATACTTGAACTTGATGACCTGATATTTGAAGTGCTGTTTGAACAGCCTCGTACAATGTCTCCTTGACCTGAGGATCATTTGCGCCACTTGCCACTACTAAAACGCCTTTTATTTTAGCCTCTTTAGTTTTTATGACTATAGGCTTTGAAGAATCCGATGTCACCATTGTCTTATTTTCACTCGATGTCTCAACTGTTCTTTCGCCGCCTGAAGAATCTGTCTCTGATGTAGTTTCCTTTGTAGAATTTGAATTATATGCTGGCTCTATCTCCTCGCTATTGTCATAGGTTATCATTACAGATACATCTCCTGATCCATTTATTTGCTTTAGTATATCGGTTAATCTTGACTCTAAATCCTCCTTTTCAGCTTCAGCCTCGTCATTTTGTAGCTGTTCATTAGTTTGGGTTTCACCGCTTACAGCCTCTTGGTTTGTATTATTTCTATTTTGAAGAAAATTAATTAGCAATAAACTAACCAAACATACCAATCCTAGTGACAATAGAGTTATTAATTTTTTCTTTTCCTTTTCATTTAAATCTAATTTTTTAAACATAAGTTTCTCCCCTATTAATCAATTTCAATTTTATCAATTGATACTTCTAATATTTTTATCAAATCGTCTTTTATAGACTTC
>NZ_JALEXO010000037.1 GCF_022780145.1 Intestinibacter sp. | reverse complement strand
ACGATTTTAATATAGAAAAAGCTAGATATCATAAAATAATAATAATGACCGATGCAGACGTGGATGGTGCACATATTAGAACTTTATTATTGACATTCTTCTTTAGATATATGAGACCACTTATAGATAATGGTTATGTGTATATAGCACAACCACCACTATTTAAAGTTAAAAAACAAAAGAAAGAATACTACGTTTATTCAGATAAAGAACTAGAAACTTTATTAGAAGAGATAGGCAAAAATGGAATCGAGCTTCAAAGATACAAAGGTCTTGGAGAAATGAATCCAGAACAATTATGGGAAACAACAATGAACCCAGAAACAAGAACTTTACTTCAAGTAACAATAGACGATGCTGCAGAAGCTGATATGATATTCTCTATGTTAATGGGCGATAAAGTTGGACCTAGAAAAGACTTCATAGAACAAAATGCAAAATTTGTTAAAAACCTAGACATTTAATAAGAAAGGAGAATGGACATGGAAGAAAATAACAAAATAATTCCTGCAGAGATTTCGAAGGAAATGAAAGATTCATATATAGATTATGCCATGAGTGTTATAGCCGGTAGGGCGCTTCCTGATGTTAGAGACGGTTTAAAGCCTGTACACAGAAGAATACTTTATTCAATGAATGAATTAAATTTAACACCAGATAAACCATATAGAAAGTCAGCACGTATAGTTGGGGACGTTTTAGGGAAGTACCATCCACATGGTGATACAGCAGTATATTTAGCTATGGTAAGAATGGCGCAAGACTTCTCAACAAGAGCGCTTTTAGTTGATGGTCATGGTAACTTCGGTTCTGTAGATGGTGACTCACCAGCAGCAATGCGTTATACAGAAGCTAAAATGAGTAAATTATCTCTAGAATTATTAAGAGATATAGATAAAGAAACAGTAGATTTTGGACCGAACTTCGACGAATCTTTAAAAGAACCTACTGTATTACCAGCTAGATTCCCAAATTTATTGGTAAATGGATCTAATGGTATAGCTGTAGGTATGGCGACTTCTATACCACCACATAATTTAGGTGAGGTTATAGATGCTACTGTTCATCTAATCGATAATCCAGACTGCTTTGTAGAAGAATTAATGGATTACATTAAAGGACCAGATTTCCCAACTGGTGCGATAATAATGGGGAAAGACAGTATAACAGAAGCTTACAAAACAGGTAGAGGAAAAGTAAAGGTTAGATCTAAAGCCGAAATAGAAGAGCTTCCAAAAGGAAAACAGCAAATAGTAGTTACAGAAATTCCTTACCAAGTAAATAAGGCTAAGTTAGTCGAAAGAATAGCTGAATTAGTTAAAGACAAAAAAGTAGAGGGAATATCAGATTTAAGAGATGAAAGTAACAGAAATGGTATGAGAATTGTCATAGAATTAAAAAGAGATGTAAATGCTAATATAGTATTAAACAACCTGTACAAACATTCTCAACTTGAAGATACATTTAGTATAATAATGCTTTCTCTTGTAAATGGTGTTCCAAGAATATTAAACTTAAAACAAATACTACATTACTATGTAGAACATCAAAAGGATGTAGTAACAAGAAGAACTAAATTTGAATTAAATAAAGCTCAAGCTAGAGCTCATATACTAGAAGGTTTAAGAATAGCCTTGGACTATATAGATGAAGTTATAAATTTAATTAGATCTTCTGCAAATACACAAATTGCTAAGACTGGATTAATGGAAAGATTTAAATTAAGTGAAGTTCAGGCTCAAGCGATACTAGATATGAAGCTTCAAAAGTTAACAGGTCTAGAAAGAGAAAAAGTAGAAGCTGAATACAACGAATTAATGAAAAAAATAGCGTATTTAGAATCAATACTTGCAGACGAACACTTATTATTAGGTGTTATAAAGGATGAAATTCTAGAAATTAAGAGAAAATACGCAGATGAGAGAAGAACAGAAATAAGACATTCTGAAGGTGAAATAGACATGAGAGACTTAATAGACGACGAAGAGATAACTATAACATTAACTCACTTCGGATATATTAAGAGATTACCTTTAGATACTTATAAGAGCCAAAGAAGAGGTGGAAGAGGTATTTCAGCTCTTACAATTAGAGAAGAAGATTTCGTAAAACATCTAATAACTACTAGAACACATAACAAACTGTTATTCTTCACTAACAGAGGTAGAGTATTTAAATTAGATGCATATGAAGTTCCAGAAGGTAAGAGACAAGCTAAAGGTACAGCTATAGTAAACTTACTTCAATTAGGACCTAATGAAAAAATAGCTACACTTATTGATGTTGATACACAAGCAAATGACGATACATATTTATTATTATCAACTAAAAAGGGTATAGTTAAGAAAACTAAGAGATCAGAATTTAAAAATATTAATAAATCAGGATTAATAGCTATAGGTTTAAGAGATGACGATGAATTAATAGATGTAAAAATAACTAATGGAGATAAAGAAGTTTTATTAGTAACATCACAAGGTATGTCTATTAGATTTAGCGAAAAGGATATAAGACCTATGGGTAGAACAGCAATGGGAGTTAAAGGTATAACTTTATCAGATGACGACAATGTTGTTTCTATGAATTTATGTGATGAAGGAACTGATTTATTAGTTGTAAGTCAAAATGGTTTCGGAAAAAGAACTGCAATAGAAGAATACAGAAGTCAAATAAGAGCAGGAAAAGGAATTAAAACTTATAATATGTCAGATAAGACTGGAAAAATAGTTGGAGCAACAATGGTCAACAACGAAGATGAATTGATGCTTATAAATTCTGATGGAGTTCTTATTAGATTGAGAGTTGACGATATATCTGTATTTGGAAGAGTAACTAGCGGAGTTAAGCTTATGAAGACAGATGATGAAGTGGATGTAGTTTCAATTGCCAAAATAAATGCTGAAGAAGAATAGGGTAACACCTATTCTTTTTATTTATAGTATAGAATATTAATTTTAGATGTGTATAAATTGTGGATAAATATAGCTTTTAAAATAAATATTTCTTTATTTTGAATAAATAATATATAATCAATACACAATGTAATATATAATATAAATATATTAACTTGAAAGGAGCTATGTAATATGAGTAAAAAAAGAGGAAAAGTATTAACAATAGGAGTAATAATAGGATTTTTTATGGGAATATTTTTAGCACCTAAAAAAGGCAGCGAATTAAGAGAGGATGCCAAGAAAAAAATAGATACTATAAAAGAAAATCCAAAAGATGTTCTACATGAAACTTTTGAAGAAGTCAAAGAAAAAGTATCTGAAATAAAAGATGATTTAGCACAAGAAAAAATGGAAATAGAAGAAGAGGATATAGTAGTTAGCAGAACATTTGATGAAGAAGGAGAGAGTAAATAATGAATGCAATTGGGTGGCAAGTAGGGGCTGTTTTATTTGGAGTAGCGATATTAGTAATAGCTATATACATAGCTAAAACATTGAATTCAGCTACAAAGACAATAGATAGAGTTAATAAAATAATTGATTACAACGAAAAAAACATAAGTGAAATAATAGATAATGCAGCTGAGATAACATCAGATGTAAGAAGTATACTAGATATAGTTGAAAAAATAACAGGATTTTTTAAAGTTTTAAGGGTCTTTAAAAAATAATTGCAATAATTTAGGAGGTTTATAAATGTCTATTGATGTGAATTTAAAAAATGACATTGACACTGATTTTTGGGATGTCTATGTCATTGGTGAATTAGATGTATCGACAGCAGATCAATTTAAAGAGTATTTATACAAATTAATTGATAAAGAGATAAGAAGTATAAGATTTGATTTGAGTAATTTAGATTATATAGATTCAACAGGTTTAGGTGTTATGATAGGAGTTTTAAAAAGAATAAAAGTTCAAAACAAAGAAATATACATAGAATCGCCTAAAGATAATGTTAAAAAGATTTTTTCTATAACAGGATTAGATAAAATATTTAAAATGGAGGGATAGAATTGAATTTTGAGATTATAAAAATGGAAATTGCTTCTAACCCACAATATGTAAGTGTTGTAAGATTAACTACATCAGGAATAGCAAATAAAATAGGGTTTTGTTTAGATGATATAGAAGATATTAAGGTTGCTGTTTCTGAGGCTTGTACAAATGCAATAAAACATAGTTCAGAGAATAAGTTTTATGTAGAATATACAATATTTGAAAATGGTTTAACTATAGAAATAATAGACAATGGAAAAGGATATAATGTTGATTCTGTGGATAAACCTAATTTAAATGAGCCAAAGGAAAGTGGATTGGGCTTGTTCATAATAGAGAGTTTGATGGATGATGTAATGATAAAATCTGATGTAGATAGTGGAACCACTATAAAAATGACAAAATATTTAGGAGTTGATAATTAATGAAGCCTATATCATCTGTTACCAATTATCTAGATATGGACAATAAAGAACTTTTTTATATTTATAGTAAGGATAAAAGTAATAAAGAAATCAGAGATATTTTGGTAGAGAAAAATCTTTACTTAGTCAATATTCTTGCTAAAAAGTATGTTAATAAAGGAGTAGAATTTGAAGATTTATATCAGGTAGGATCTTTAGCACTTATCTATGCAGTAGAACGCTATGACATGTCGAAGGGATATGAATTTTCTAGTTTTGCTACGCCTACTATAATAGGTGAAATTAAAAAATATTTTAGAGATAAAGTTTGGACTATGAGAGTGCCAAGAAGAGTTCAAGAATTAAATAAAAAAGTAAATGAAGCAAAACTTATATTAGAACAAAAGGATAAGAAAAAACCTAAAGTAAAGGATATAGCTGATTTTATAGGGTGCAAGGAAGAGGAAGTATTAGAAGCATTAGAAGCATCATACGGATATCAACCAGTTTCCTTAGATACTCCTGTGAATAGTGATTCAGAAGACTCAGAGATAACTTTGATAGATAGATTAGGAGAGTATGAAGATAGTTTCATTAACATAGAATATAAAGATTTTGTGGATAAATTTGTGGGTAAATTGAATGAATTAGAGGTTAAGATATTTAAAGGAAGATTTTTTGAAGAAAAAACTCAGTCAGCTCTAGCAAAAGAATTAAATATATCTCAAATGACTATTTCTAGAATAGAGCGAAAGATAGTAGAGAAGTTAAGAAAAGAATATGAAAAGTAAAATATTTATAAGAAGGTATATTGTTAGAAATATTACCTTCTTTATTTTTTTAGGATATTATAATATCTATGTATGTATTATATTTACCTGAATATATGTAATAAAATAAAAAAACAAAAAAATATAAAAAAAGATATTGACATTAATAATATGAGATGGTATTATTATACTTGTACTGATTGAGCAGTACAAAATAAATAAAAATAATCTAGTTATTATAGCAAAGAGGATACACCTGTTCCCATTCCGAACACAGAAGTTAAGCTCTTTAGCGCCGATGGTACTTGGTGGGTGACCGCCTGGGAGAGTAGGTCATAGCTAGGTGGTATGCCGAAGTGGCGGAACTGGCAGACGCACAGGACTTAAAATCCTGCGAGACTTAACCTCTCGTACCGGTTCGATTCCGGTCTTCGGCACCATGTTTATTGTGGGCCATTAGCTCAGTTGGTTAGAGCGCCCGGCTCATAACCGGTAGGCCCGGGGTTCGAGTCCCTGATGGCCCACCACAATAGATTTAAGAACTTTGAAAATTAAACAGTAGGTTAAATATAATCTTTAATTCACACGAATTAAAACCAACAAACCAAGCCAGATATTCGATAATGATTAGTCTGAGCAAGATGAAGCTTTATTTTGAGAGTTTGATCCTGGCTCA
>NZ_JALEXO010000005.1 GCF_022780145.1 Intestinibacter sp. | reverse complement strand
CCCTGAGTATTTTGCCAAGCATTCAACTGTTTCTTGTTTAAATCCTCTGAATTCTATACCGTCGAAAAATCTTCCTAAAACCTTAGCAGTATCTTCCATAGATTCTTTTTTACCCATGTGGTTGTCATTTGGTCCTAGGTATGTAACTTGAGCACCTTCATCGTGTGCTGCAACTTCAAATGAACATCTTGTTCTTGTAGATGCTTTTTCAAATATCAAAGCTATGTTTTTACCTTCTAGTAAATCACCTTTTATTCCTATTTTCTTTTTAGTTTTTAAGTAGCTTGCTAATGATAAGAAATATTTAATTTCTTCCTTTGAAAAATCTTTTAATGTTAAGAAGCTTTTTCCCTTTAAGTCTATTTTTTTTGCCATAATTTTGTCTCCTTTACTATTTTTTTAATATTGTGAATACTTAATTAATAGAATAATCTATCTTTTAAAAACTTCAATTAAAAAAGCCTCTTAGTATAAAACTAAGAGGCGACATCGCGCGGTACCACTCTAATTGATAAGATATCTTATCCACTCTAACCTTTAAGGCAGGTATACCGATTATCCTACTAAAAGTTCAAATAACCTTCTCAAAAGCTCTTTTCACAATGAACAGAATTATCAGGCTTCCACCGTCCCCGACTCTCTATAAATCTAATCCATGCTACTTTTCTTCATCACTGAATTTAGAATTATTTTTATTAATAAAATAATAATTAATTTTCCATCTATTGTCAATTATTATTTTAAAAAATCGAATAAATAATTATTCATATACTACATATTCTTCCCATATTTGCTCTAAATCGTGGAAATACTTCTTTATATCGTCAGTTTCTTTCATAGCAACTGATATAATAAGTGCATTTGCGACACTCATAGCTGCGACTAGAGAATCTACAAATGACGCCATGTTGCTTTTAGCCAATAGTATATTATCTGATAAAGGTGCTACTGGAGCAAAAGAACTATCAGTTATAGATACTATATACGCACCTTTACTCTTGGCGTATTTTGCAACCTGATGTGATTGTTTTGAATATCTTGGGAAGCTAAATACTATTAAGATATCCTCTTCATTCATTCTAACTATTTGTTGATAAGGATCTCCCATGTCTATTCTAATAAGCTGAACGTTGTCTAATATTACATTTAAATAAAATGCCAAATACTGTGCTACAGTAAATGAGCTTCTCATTCCCAATATATATATTTTTCTAGATTTTAAAATTCTCGTAGATGCCTCTTCAAATGCCTTTTCATCCATATCTTCTGATGTCGCTTTTATATTGTCAATATCGCTTTTTAACACCTTGCTTAAGATTGTAGAATCATCTGAATAATCTTCATTTGCCATTTCCACTCTTTGAACCGTAGTCAATTTATTTTTAATCAATTCTTGCAGACCCTCTTGCAATTTAGGGTATCCAGCATATCCTAGAGCATTTGCAAATCTGACAACTGTAGACTCACTCACTCCTACTGTTTCACCTAATTTGCTCGCTGTCATAAATGCTACCTTATCGTAATTATTTATTATATACTGAGCTATTAATTTTTGGCCCTTACTAAGCCTCGGATATTGCGATTGTATTATATTTATTAATTGTTTGTTGTCATTTCTAGAATTTTTATCATCCATATATTTCCCTCTTTTCTATTAAATAGCTACAAACCTTCAAAACTATTATATCACTATTTTTATGTTAATTTCTTGTAATCTTTAATTTATATATATAGGAAATTTTATCCTTTTTTCTCTATCAGTAAAAGCTCTGGTGGATTGTTTACTTGGTTTATAAATTTCGTACACAGTACATTGAAGTAGTTTTGATCTAATCCCTTTGTAAATTCGTAAACTGCTTCTTTTTCCTCCATTCCGCCTTCATGACCGCTGTAAATTGCAATACTCATAACTCCATTTGGCTTTAGCAATTGAAGTCCCTTTTTTATAGCAAGCAAAGTCGTATCTGATTTTGTAATGATTTGATGTTTGGCTCTCGGCAAATAACCTAAATTAAATACTATACAAGAAACTTCTTCTTTTACGTATTTATCCATATTTTGATGGCCGTCTAAAATAAGCTCTACATTTTCTATTTGTTCTTTTGAAATTTTTTTAGATGTCGATTTTAGCGCCTCTTCTTGCACATCAAACGCGTAGACCTTTCCTTGCTTTCCAACCTTCTTTGCAAGATATACTGTATCGTATCCATTTCCCATTGTAGCGTCTACTACTATATCTCCTTCTTTTACGATATCTTCTAGATAAATTTTATTTACTTCTGTTACTTTATTTATATATTTAGCTCTCAACATTTAAATTCCTCTTTATTGCTTTTATTTTTAAATTAAATACTTTTTAGGTATTTTATTTCTTCTTCTGTCAAATATCTGTACTTTCCTATTTGACAGTCCTGTATTTTTATTTTACCCATAGCTACCCTTTTTAATCTAAGTACAGGATGATTTATCGCCTTGCACATCTTTCTAACTTGGCGATTTTTTCCTTCGTGGATTTTTATCTCTAAAGTAGATACATCCTTTTTATCGTCGTATTTTACTATTTTTAACTTCGCCTTAGATGTAATATAGTCTTCTATTTTCAATCCGTTTTTGAAATTTTCTATTTCACGTCTATTTGGTTTTCCTTTAACCCTTGCGACATATGTTTTCTCGACCTCGTGCTTTGGGTGCGTTAGCTTATAAGTTAAATCTCCGTCGTTAGTTAAAAGAAGCAGTCCACTCGTCTCATAATCGAGCCTTCCTATTGGATAGACTCTTTCTTTTATATCGCTAACTAAATCTAGTACGCTCGGTCTATCGAATTGATCTTTGACAGTAGTTATATACCCTTCTGGTTTGTTTAAAAGTATATATACAAGTTTTTCTTCTTCTTTTATTATTTTATCGTCTACTTTTACTATATCGTTTTTTTCATCGACTTGATAAGAAAGTTCTGTTATTATTTCGTCGTTTACCTTTACTCTATTACTTAATATTAATTCCTCTGCCTTTCTTCTAGATGCAACTCCGCAGAGTGCTATATATTTATTAATTCTCATGTTTTCTCCTTTAAATTTATGTAAAATATTATATACTACTTTAGTAAACCTATTTTAATATAAGTTTTACTAATTAACAAGATAAATTTTATTTAATCACATCCACCTCTAGCGAAGCTACCTCATCTCTCTTACATCCATTGTGAATATGTTTAAGAACTTTGTGAATAATTATAGTTATAAACATACATTTTCAAAAAATAAAATCCATTCATTATAACGACTCTACAAATCTATTTTTTATCATATACTGAGTAATATAAAGATCTCTTGTCGCTAACTCCATAAATAATTCCTTTATTCGATTAAATTCTTTATATTTCTTACTTATAAATAAAAACTTAAACCACGTCAAATAATTATTTAAATATTTAGTGGCAACTCCATTGAAATTTCTCATCCATTCTCTTAATTCTCTATTATATTTAAAAACTCGTTTCACGTTGTAAATAGGATTATATTGTCCAAATACTTTAACTAATTTTAAATTTAGCTTTCTAGCTACTTCCCTATACTTCCATGAATACACACATAAAGTTACATCTTTTTCCACTTTACCTTCAAAAAATGACACCATATCTTTTGATTTGATTTTATTATTACTTTTTCCAAAATCATTATCCACTATTCTTGTAAGTATATGTCCTTTTTTATCAATTGCCGTATTAATACAAATTTGACTTTCCTTAATATTATTATAACTTGGTATCATACCTGGAGTTTTATTAAAATGAACACCTAAACAAGATACCCTACTTTTATTAAAGTTTTTAAAATATTTTTCATCAAAATGCATATAAGCAGGTGATCCTTTGAAGGATTCGTTGATATAGCAAGCATCTGTCTCAACTATACCCTCTAAAGTTTCATCTTTTAAATATACATTAATAACATCTAAAATTTTGTGACGCATAAAAAATGCAGTTGGAACGCTAACACCAACTTCTTCAGCGCACATTCTAATAGTTCCACCTTCTATCATAAACTGACAATATTTTAGCCATTTCTCCAAGCTCAATTTTGTATTAGATAGTGGAGAAAGACTTCTTTCGTCAAATGTTCTTCTACATTTTTTGCAAATATATCTTTGACGACCATATGTTTTTCCATTTTTATTTAACTCTGAATATCCACATTTAGGACATTTGAGACCTTTGTTAAATCTTCCTTCTAAAATCTCGTCTTTTCCCTCTTTTTGGTCATAAAATCCTAAATTATACAAATTTTTTAATTTTTGTTGAGCTAATGCTATTAAAGAACTCATTTCTTCTATATTTAAATTATCTACCATTGATTTAACTTTTTTAGAACTAAACATATTTGAATGTTCTTGTCGAAACATAATGCACCTCTTCCTAATTTAGGAAATTAGCTATACAAATTCCTAATCTTAAATATTTTTACTTTCATATAAATTATTGGTTATATTATGTCCCAATAAAATTTATTTCATACATAATCTCACAAAATCCTTAAACATATTTACAATGACTATAGGTTAAGTATATACAATAAAATACAAATTTCCTGCAAATAAAAAAAGCCACCTCAACGGCAACTTTTTTTATATTTTTATTGAGCAAAAAATTCATTTATTTTATCTTTTATAGTATCTAAAATAGATTCACCTAAAGATTCGCCTTCACCATCATTAGAGCTCCAATTGTTTTGATTTTGGTCTTGGTTTTGCTTCCAAGCATAAAACTCTGCCTCTGATTTTTGCATATCCTTTCTAGCGACTTCCTTTGCATTTTGTTTTCTTATATTCGCAGCTTCCTCTTCTTCTTTTTGAAGCTTTTCAAGCTCTTTTTTCAACTCCTTCGACTCCACTTTTATCTTTTGAGAGCCATTATCTATATTTACTATTCTCTCTAAACATTCAATCCCCTTATCGTAAAGTCCTTTATCTCTGTATTTTTCTGCTTTGGACATTTTTACAGCTTGCATATACATAGATCTAGCGCTTTCGTTTTTAGGATCCTCTTCAAGTACATCTGACAGATATTTTTGAGCTTCGTAGTACTCGTGATTTTCTAGAGCCTTTTGTCCATCTTTAAAAAGAGAAGCCTCTTCGCTATTACATCCTACAGAAAAAACTAACACCACAATTAAGATAATTAAATATTTTATTTTCATGATTATTCCTCCATAGATATAAGAGTATTAACTATAACTTCTAATCTAAATCAATTATATAACTACACTATATAAAATATCAATCATCATAATTGTAATTTAGTTATCAAATTTGTAACATTTTATTACACTTCTAGAGATAGTAAATCTTCGTAGCTTTGTCTTTTGCAAGATAGTATATCCTCTCCATCTTTTACAAATACTACAGGATTTTTTGGTATTTTATTATAGTTTGAAGCCATGGCATATCCATAAGCTCCAGTTGTAGTAGTTATAAGAATATCTCCACTTTCTATGTCGCCTACTTCTGTGTCTGATATTAGA
>NZ_JALEXO010000027.1 GCF_022780145.1 Intestinibacter sp. | reverse complement strand
TTGTAGCTATTTTTGTAGAAATAGATTTTCCAGACTCTTATTCTATAATAAGCAGAAATGAATACTATTATGTGAAGGAAAAAAACAAGGTTACAGAAATTATTTATGAATTTGCAAATAAAATAGAGGCTGCTGTAATTGAATTTAGCTATAATATGTATATAATGATTTCTACAAAAAAAATACTAGAAACAGAGACTGAAAATTATACAAAAATAGATTTGCTAGAGGATATTGGTGAGAAGTCATTAAATAAAATTTCAATGGGAATAGGATATGGTAAAACAGCAAGTGAAGCTAAGTATAAGGCTAACGATGCTGTGAGAAAGGCCAAAGGCTATCCAAATGAAAATATAGCCTATATTATCTATGAAGATGGTAGAATTATTGGTCCTGTAAAATCAAAGGTAGAGAGTAAAAGAGAAATCGCAGTTAACGATAGATTAATTAAAATAGCGGAGATAACAAATGTGAGCATAAAAAAGATATTGGCTTTTTACAATGCGATAGATATATGCAAGAAGGATAGGTTTACAGCAGATGAATTGTCAAAGCAATGCAATATGTCTTATAGAACTGTAAATAGAGCTATTAATAAGCTAGAGAGCTATGGATATGTAGAGGTTGTAGGCAAGCATTTTGAAGACGGTTCTGGTAGACCGAGAAGAATAATAAAGTTTAATTTTTAGAAATATGAAAGAAGGCATATTAAGTATGTGATAACTTGAACATATTAATATGTCTTTTTTATTGTAAATTAACGAATATACAAAAAATATAGAAAATTTCAAAAAATAATTCGCATATATTTTAAAAAAATAATTATCGATATGTAAATAATACAGAAAAAATATAATACAAATAAATACAAAAAAAATAAAGTACAATTTTGGTAAAAAAAAGATTATTTTGTAAAAAATGAGTATTTGCAACGGTTAAAAAAAATTAACTTGTAATAATATTTTTAATTATGTAAAAAAATGTATTTATTTTTAGAATTATTGACATTTTTGTGTCATTTTAAAGTCAAATGTGTTATCCTATAATTTAGATATATACATAAATTGTATGATTTAGAAAATAATTCAATTAAGATTTTACGGGGAGGCAAGTTATGAACCAAAAATTAGAAGATTTATGGGAAAAGCATTATGAAAGGGTATATGAAATAAGACATCAAATTCATATGCATCCAGAAGTAGGATTTGAAGAATATGAAACTTCTAAATTAATAGCATCTGAATTAGAAAAATTAGGAATTGAAGTTACTAAAAATGTAGCAAAAACTGGTGTTGTAGGTTTAATAAAAGGAGGACATCCTGGAAAAACTGTGGCACTTAGAGCTGATATGGATGCGCTTAGAGTAAATGAAGAATCAAACTGTGAATTTAAATCTAAGGTTCCTGGAGTGATGCATGCTTGTGGACATGATGGACATACAGCAAGTCTTTTAGGCGTTGCGATGATGCTAAACGAAATAAAAGATGAATTACACGGTAATGTAAAATTAGTATTCCAACCAGCAGAAGAAGTTGAAGGTGGAGCATTGCCAATGATCAATGACGGCGTCTTAGAAAATCCAAAGGTAGATGCAATATTCGGTGGACATCTATGGGGAAGTGTCGAAGCAGGAAAGGTTGCAGTAAAACACGGAGCTATGATGGCATCACCTGATATATTTACAGTAAAAATAACAGGAAAAGGTGGACACGGTGGAGTACCTCATGCAACTGTAGATCCAGTTCCAATGATGGCACAGGTTATAAATGCTTTCCAAACTATAGTCAGCAGAAAAAATGATCCAACAAATCCACTTGTAATATCTTGTTGTAACGTGCATTCTGGTGAATGTCACAATGCTATACCAACAGAAGCTATAATCCAAGGAACAGTCAGAACTTTAAATGAAGAAACTAGAACTTGGGCAGAACATACAATGGAACAATTTGTAAAAGGTATAGTTGAACCTCAAGGTGCTAGCTATGAATTTGAATTTATTAGACAATTCCCACCTCTAATAAATGACAAAGAAGCTACAGATGTATTAGAAGCAGCTGCTAAGAAAATAGTAGGAGATGAAAATGTATACGAGCTTCCTACACCATCTATGGGTGGCGAAGATTTCGCATTTTTCGCTGAAAGAGTACCTGCATCATTTGCATTTGTAGGAATGGCAGACGATATAAATAATCCTATATTGCATCACAATGCTAAATTTGCTTGGGAAGATAAGCATATGAAAAACTTATCACTAAGCTTAGCACAGGCTGCTATAGATTATTTAAATAAATAAATATAAAGGGAGGTTTTCGTTTTGGAAAAGAAACAAGCTACCGCAGAAAAACAAAGTCTGTTTATGAGATTCTTAAATGGAGTAGAAAGAGTTGGTAATAAATTACCAGACCCAGTAACAATATTCTTTGCATTATGGTTTGTTGTTATAGCAATATCAGCCATAGTAGCAAAATCTGGTGTTACAGCAGTCCATCCAGGTACAGGGGAAACTGTTGCAGGTGTAAACTTATTATCAAAAGAACAATTGCAATTATTCTTATCAAGTATAGTTACTAACTTTACAGGATTTGCACCTTTAGGACTAGTTTTAGTTACAATGCTAGGTGCAGGTTTAGCTGAAAAAGTAGGAATGATGGAAATAATGTTAAAATCAGTTGCTAGCAAAATTCCTAACAAGTTAGTTACAGCTGCAGTTATATTCATAGGTATAATGGCTAATGCTGTTGCTGATGCTGGTTTCGTTGTATTCCCACCATTAGCTGCATTAATCTACATAGGAATCGGTAGACATCCATTAACTGGTATGTTCGCTGCATATGCAGGTGTTGCTGCAGGTTTCTCTGCTAACTTAATCATCTCAATGCTAGATGCTTTAGTTGCAGGATTTACTATACCAGCTGCACAAATAATCGATCCTAACTACACAAGTACTCCAGCTATGAACTACTATTTCTTAATAGTATCATGCTTCATATTAACAGCTGTAGGTACATTCGTAACTGAAAGATATATAGCTCCACGTTTTGATGGAACTCCATATGAAGATACAGGATATGATGCTAATGCAGAAGTTACACCACAAGAAAAGAAAGCATTAAAATATGCTGGTATAGCAATGTTAATATTCGTAGTAATAGTAGTTGCTTTATGTATAGGACCTAATGCATTCATGAAGGATAAAGAAACAGGTTCATTATTAGCACCAGCTGCTCCATTAATGGCAGGTATGGTTCCACTTATCACTTTATTATTCTTCATACCTGGTGTTGTATATGGTGTAGTTGCTGGTAAAATCAAAAACGATAAAGATATAGCAGCTTTATTATATGAATCAATGGCTGGAATGGGATCTTACATAGTTTTAGCATTTGCTGCAGGTCAATTCTTAGCATTATTCAACGCATCAAATATGAGTTCATTACTTGCTATAAAAGGTGCTGAATGGTTAAAGAACGTAGGATTAACTGGTCCACTTCTAATAGTAGCATTCGTTGTATTCGCTTGCTTCATAAACATGTTCGTAGGAAGCTGTTCTGCTAAATGGGCTATAATGGCTCCAATATTCGTTCCTATGTTTATGTTATTAGGATATTCTCCAGCTTTAACTCAAATGGCTTACAGAATAGGTGACTCAATCACTAACCCAATATCACCGATATTCACATACTTCCCAGTTATACTGGCCTATGCTAAGAAGTACGACAAGAATGCTGGTATGGGTACAATAATGTCAGCTATGCTACCATTCTCTATTATATTCTTTATAGCTTGGATAGTATTACTATTAATATTCATGATAGCAAATATACCTCTAGGACCAAATGGAAATATTTACTTATAGGGTATAAAATACAGGATATAAATCTCGCAAATAAATTTTGATGTAGATTTAGATATAATTGACTAATATTAAAGAGCTATATCAATTTTGAGATAGCTCTTTAATTCATTAAAATAAAATTTATTAAGTATAAATTGATTAAAGAAAAGAGGAAATTAAAATGGAAATAAAAGAATTAGCAAAGAAAAACAAAGATTATGTTATCTCATTGAGAAGACATTTCCATCAATATCCAGAAGCTAGTATGCAAGAATTTGAAACTAGTAAAAAAATAAAAGAGGAACTAGACAAAATGGGAATAGAATATGTAAGTGCTGGTGGAACTGGTGTTGTAGCTACTATAAAAGGTGCAAATCCAGGAAAAACAGTTGCTCTTAGAGCAGATATAGATGCTTTAAGCGTAGAAGAGCTTACAGATTTTGAATTCAAATCTAAAAATGAAGGTATGATGCATGCTTGTGGTCATGACTGTCATATATCTATGCTTTTAGGTGCTGCAAAGATACTTAATGAAGTAAAGGATCAAATAAATGGTACTGTAAAATTATTATTCCAACCAGGTGAAGAAAATGCTAAGGGTGCATTTGCAATGATAGACGATGGAGCTCTTGATGGTGTAGACGGAATATTTGGTATGCATATATGGGCAGATGTTCCAGTAGGAAAAGTATCTATAGAACCTGGTCCAAGAATGGCATCTGCAGACTGGTTCTACATAAATGTAAAAGGTAAGGGTGGACATGGTTCTCAACCAGAAAATTGTATAGATGCTGTTGTTGCAAGTTCTGCTATAGTTATGAATTTACAATCAATAGTAAGTAGAGAAACAAAACCATCTAGTCCATTAGTTCTTACTGTAGGTATGTTAAATTCAGGAACTAGATTTAACGTTATAGCTGAAGATGGATATATGGAAGGTACTACTAGATGCTTCGATCCAGAGCTTAGAAAACAATTACCTGTAATGATGGAAAGAGTAATCAAAAATACTGCTGAAGCATACAGAGCAGAAGCTACATTAGATTTTGACTTTGCTGTTGCCCCAACAATAAATGATCCTCAATGTGCTGAAATAGG
>NZ_JALEXO010000015.1 GCF_022780145.1 Intestinibacter sp. | reverse complement strand
TACCCATAGATGTGGATTGAGAAATATAAGTAGTCATAACTCTAGTTTTTCCTCTTATATTTCCACCGACTAGCATTACTGCCCCTACTTCTGAGATTCCTCTTCCAAAAACAGTTATTAATATAGTCGCTAGATAAGGTTTTATTTCTTTAAAAAATATCCATTTTTGTTTTATCTTTTCTACTTGTAATATTTTGCATGTAATCAGTATATCTTCACCGCATTTATTTAATGCATCTACAATTAAACTAATAGACATCGGTATTAAAAGAAGAACTTGTGCTATTATCATCGCTGGACAAGTAAATAACAGTTCAAAGCTACCTAAAGGTCCTTTTTTGGACAACATAAGAAATACTACAAGACCCATTACTACTGGTGGAGTACTCATTAGTGCATTTACTACTAACATAAGTTGTTTTTTTAATTTAAAATCTTTTAAGTAAATAAATATACTTAAAATAATACCAAAAAACATTGCGATTAATGTAGCAGTAACTGTTACATAAAGAGATCTTCCTACAATTTGTATAACTTCTCCGATTCCAATTTGCATATTAAATTCCTTTCTAAAAAATATATATTTGTTAAATTAATATATTATTAGTAGTTAAAATTAATAAAATAATTCTCGGAGTAGATACAACTGTAGGTATTTGAGAATAAGATTTGATTTTTGAAATTGCTTGAATGTATATAAATATGATTTTAAAATTATTCATTAATAAAATAATTCTCAATAAATACAATTGCAGAAATTTGAAAATTTCAATTAATACTATCTCCTTTCCTAAAAAAACGTAAACGTTTTTCTTTCTTGTATGGGAGGCATATATATTTCTATAATATACCCAATGTTCTATACTTCATAAGCAAATGCCCTTAGAAATATAAAATCGGAGAATTAATTTATTAATTACTTTTTATCAATTATATGGTATCACATTTTATCTACTTTTGTCAATTGTATAACAATAACAGTAGTAATTAAATACTTTTCGTAATAAGTTTACGATTTTTTTACAATGAAAAAGAGCGAACTTTACAAGTTCGCTCTTCCTCTATTTATTTAATGTAATTATTAACAAATATGTAAATCTAATCTATCCTTTATGAATATTAGAATACTTTGTTTAATATTTCGATTATTTCTTCTTTAGTAGCTTGTTTTGGATTTGTAGCACCACAAGCATCTTTTAATGCGTTAGTAGCTAATATATCGAAGTCTTCTTTCTTAGCTCCTAATTCTTCAAATCCTTTAGGTATTTCTACGTCAGCAGATAATTCTTTGATTGCAGCTATAGCAGCAGCAGCACCTTCTTCATCACTCATACCAGCAACGTCTACACCCATAAATGCAGCAACGTCTTTTAATCTATCAGGAACAACTTGAGCGTTGTATTCTTGAACAGCTGGAAGTAATATAGCATTACATACACCATGTGGTAAGTTATAGAATCCACCAAATTGGTGAGCTATAGCATGAACATATCCTAATGAAGCATTGTTGAATGCCATACCAGCTAAGAATTCAGCGTAAGCCATTTTATCTCTAGCTACCATATCGTTACCATCTTTAACAGCATCTCTTAAGTATCCTTGGATTAATTTTATAGCTTTTTCAGCACAAGCATCTGTTACTGGAGTAGCAGCAGTAGAAACGTAAGCTTCAACAGCATGAGTTAAAGCATCCATACCAGTTGCAGCAGTTAATCCTTTAGGCATACTTACCATTAAGTTAGGATCGTTTACAGCTAATACTGGGTTAGTATGTTCGTCAACTATTGCCATTTTAACGTGTCTTTCTTCGTCAGTGATTATACAGAATACTGTCATTTCAGAAGCAGTACCAGCAGTAGTATTTATAGCTATTAATGGAGTTTGAGGTTTAGCAGATTTGTTAACACCTTCATAATCTTTTATGTTTCCACCATTTGCATCAACTAAAGCTATACCTTTAGCACAGTCATGAGGAGATCCTCCACCAAATGACATTACGAAGTCACAACCTTCAGCTTGTAAAACTTTAACACCTTCCATAACTGCAGTTACAGTTGGGTTTGGAACTGAACCAGGATAAACAACATAACCTATACCATTAGCATCTAGGTTATCTAATATTCCTTTTAATTCAGCACTTGCAGCAGATCTTTTACCACAAACTATTAAAGCTTTTTTAAATCCTCTTGCTTTGATTTCAGCTGGAAGACTATCTGCGCATCCAGGTCCCATTAAACTTACATTTGGCATATAAAATTTGTACATTCTAATTTCCCCCTTGGTTTTATATTTGTAGCAATACACACTATTGTGTATCTTACTATTACATACATAAATCTATAACTTGTAAATATAAAATCTCAAAAGTATACATAGTATAACGTTTTCCCCCATATTTACAAAATATATCTTTATTTTGTTATAAGTGCTACCTTATACTTTAATTATATTGACCTAATACATGAATTGTCAACTTTTATTTTTTAAAATTTATAATATTCTAATAATATACAAAATACATACAAATCATACATAAGTACATATTAAAAATGCATATCAAAAATAATGTAGAAAAATAATAAAAAAAACTATTTTACTACACTTATATATAGATTTAAACAAAAAATTGCATTATAAATCTATAATATTATATGAATTATCTAATAGATCTATTAATAAAACTCTATTTCGATATAATTCGCCTTTATTCAATAACAATTTTATAACTTCACTAACCTGAATAGATGCTATGTTAGCAGGTGTAAAAGATGGATTACCTAATTTCTTTTCTGCACCCTTAGATGATTTTTTATAAATTTTAGTCAAAGTATCATCTCCTGGGAATACAGTGCATACTTGTCCATACCATCCTCCAATAGCTCCATGAACCATTGGTATATTCATTTTTTTACAAGCTTCTTGCAGCACAAGTCTCATAGGAATACTATCTAATGCATCTACTACTACATCGTGATCTTTTATTATATCACAGCTATTTTCTTCGCTAAATGCACCATCAATTACAGAAATTTTGACATTAGAATTTACTTCATTTACTCTCTTTTTAACTTCATCAGTCTTTCTATTTCCTATAACTTTTTCAGTACTTAGAATTTGTCTGTTTAAATTAGTTTCGTCAAATACGTCCATATCAACAGCAGTAATGCTTCCAATACCAATTCTTGCAAGCATTTCAATAATATAACCGCCAATACCTCCGCATCCTATTACACAAACGCGAAAATCATGTAATTTATTATTTTCTTCTTCAGTTAACGTAGTTACATTTCTTGTATATCTTTTTTCCACCATAATAAAATCAACCTCCACCTACAGGAGGAAATAGAGAGACTACATCATTTTCCTTCAAAGTTCTGTCACTTGGTCCATCAATTCCATTTAGAAGCATTACTGCAACTTCATCTTCTTCAATGTTAACAATGTTTAGAACATCTAAAATTGTACTATTCTCTTCTAATTCCATAATTTGCTTCTTTTCTCTACCATCTCTAAATGTCGCAAAAAGTCGAACTTCTACCTTCATATTTTCACCTCTCTTTTAAAAAAAATATATATATTTTATAGTACCACAAAGTACCCCTCTATATATATTTTTTTTAAGTATACAACACTATTAAAATAATAGCGTTGTATACTTAAAGTTATTTTACTTATATAAAGCGGTTGGCAATATTTAATTTAAAGTTTTTTTCTATCTAAATTGTTCTAGTACTTCGTTGTATTCTTCTAATCCTAATTTCTTTAATGTTGCTTCAGTTGGTATACTGTTTTCGTCCCAACCTCTAACAGCATAGTATTCTGGTAATAATTTATCTAATTGATGAACATGACCTTCAGATGGTCCACCTGGTATTGGTTCTTCTAATAATCTCTTAGGTAATGTATCTTGAGATTTATCTATTCCAGCTCTTAGGTTGAATATTTTTTCTAATGTCCAGATTCTATCTCCTGCTTCCATTATAGTATCTGCAGTGTAAGTATCACCACATACAGCATTGTAAATATCAGCATAATCTTGAGCACCTAGACCAAATGTAGTGAATATACACATACCCATAGAGTCTATTACAGCTGTTAAATCATGGAATACTTTTGCATAAGCAGGTTTTCCTTCTAATTCAAATCTATCTAATTTTTCTGGAACACCAAGTATTTCAGGGCTTATCATGTAACCTTTGATATGGCATCCACCTCTGTTATTTACTGCATAAGTTATACCATGTCCTTGTATACCTCTTGGATCGTAAGCTGGCATTTCTTGTTTTTTAACAGTCATAGAGTATTGAAGAGCTTCTTCTCCATATAATTCACATAATCTATAAGAACCTAGTGCTAATTTATCACCAAATCCTTCTCTTTTACCCATTTTTTCAGTCCATTTAACCATAGCATCAACGTCACCCCATTTTAGAGATAAACCGTCAGCTGCTAATTCTTCATCTTTAATAAATCCTCTTTGATATAATTCCATAGCTGCAGCTATAGTTGCACCAGCAGAAATTGTATCTAGACCGTATTCATTACAAAGCATATTAGCTTCATTTATTGCATCTAAATCATAGATTCCACAGTCTGAACCAAATGACCATAATGTTTCATATTCTGGTCCACCACATTCAGTACCGTCTTTTAATCTTACCCATCAACCACAAGCTATAGGAAATCTATGGCAAGGATTTTTCTTAACTAAGCAAGTATCAGTCATAGTTTCACCACTTATTTCGTCAGCTTGTGGTGTATATGCTTCTTGGAAGTTCTTAACTGGATGAACACCATTTTCATTTATTATGTTAACAAGTATAGCAGTTCCGTAAGTTGGAAGACCTTGGCCTGCAGTTGGGTCATTTCTAAGTATATTAACTTTTTCTTTATTTACTGCAGCTGCTTTTTCTTTATCTGGTACTTCAACTTTTCCGCTACCTTTAACAACTATAGCTTTTAAGTTTTTGGAACCTTGAACAGCACCTACTCCACCTCTACCAGCAGCTCTATCTACGTCATTCATTATAGCTGAGATAGGAGATAATTTTTCTCCAGCTGGAGCTATACATAATACGTTAGCACCTGGATGAGCTTCTTTTAATTTTGCATCAGTTTCTGATGATACCATTCCCCAATAAGGAGTTGCATCTTTTATTTCAACTTTATCATCTTCTATATAGATATATACTGGTTTATCTGCTTTACCTTCTATGATAGCCATGTCATATCCACAGTTTTTAAATTTAGCTCCCCATTTACCACCAGAGTTTGATATTGCTATTGTTCCTGTAAGTGGTGATTTAGTTACTACCATATATCTACCACTTGTAGGCATTGGAGCAGCTGTTACTGGACCTGTAGCTATTACTAATTTATTTTCTGGGCTTAATGGATCTACTTTAGGATCTACTTCATCCATAAAATATTTTACACCTAAACCTCTAGCACCTATAAATTTCTTAGCTATATCTTCTTTTAAAGCTTCAGTACTTATTTTTCCATCTGTTAAGTTTATTCTTAAAACTTTTCCAACATAACCATACATCTTCGTATCCCCCTTTATTTTTACCTACAATAAAAAACGCCATCCAAATGAAGTAATATTCATTTAAATGGCGATATTTTCTGTATTATCCCCTTGGAATATGAGTAATATTACTTCATAATACTATCTCCTTTCCAACGGGAGGCATATAAATTTCTAAATATACCCTACGGCCTCATCTTCCATAGCATAAACCTTAGGAAATATGAGATCGGAGAAATTTACTGAATTTTATTAATTATCTTAATTAAATAGTATCACTATAATTTCATATTGTCAACAACGTTTTCCTATTTTTTCCTAAAACAATTTAAAACTATTATTTTGTCGAAACTTTCTATTCTTCTATATTTATTATATTTTTCTTTTCTAAAATAACCATAACTATTTTTACAAATAAAAAACCACTTAGTATAAAATAAATCAATACCAAGTGGTTGAATTAAATTAGAATCAAATTATTTTCTAGCACATTCGCTAGCATTTCCTTTTAGTATATCTAATCCATGATCCAAAGAATCCACGATAAAATCTAAATTTTCCTTAACTGCTTTTGGGCTTCCTGGTAAATTTATAATTAAAGTATTTTTTCTTATAACAGAAACTGCTCTTGAAAGCATAGTTCTCTTAGTTATTTGCATACTATACGCTCTCATAGCTTCTGGTATTCCTGGAACTAGTTTGTCGGCTATTGATAATGTAGCTTCTGGAGTATTGTCCCTTGCAGAAAATCCTGTTCCACCTGTAGTTAATATTAAATCTGCTACATCGTTATCGCATATGTATTTCATTTCATTTGCAAGAGTTTCTTTATCATCTGGCAATACTTTATAATGAACTACTTCGTAATTATAGCTTGAAACTATTTCTTTTATTTTTGCTCCACTTTCGTCTACTCTTTCTCCTCTCGAACCCTTATCACTGGCTGTTATTATTGCAACTCTATACATATTATTTTTCTCCTCTTATTACTATTTCATCTCCAGCTTTTATTGTTCCGCCTTTGATTACCTTTGCAAATATACCATTAGTAGGCATTATGCATGTTCCCATTTTTTTATGAATTTCACAATGGCTGTGGCATTCTTTACCTATTTGAGTTATTTCTAATACTACACCATTACATTCAAATATAGTTCCAACTGGTATAGTTTTTAAATCATATCCTTCAACAATAAGATTTTCTCCAAATGCACCATGATCAACACCTGCTCCTAAAGCGTTAAACTCTTGTACTCTTTCATATGATAATAAACTTACTTGTCTATGCCATTTTCCAGCATGAGCATCACCTTCTATACCATAATCTGGAATTAAAGTTATTTCATCAACTGCTTTCTTTTGAACACCTTTTTTTTCACTGGTACATACTGCTATTATTTTTCCCACTGTAAAATATCCTCCTCATCATTATAATTAATAAAATTAATTTTAATTTAATATTTTATCCACCTATTTCGACCATATTCTTTTCTTCGACATCTACACTGTTATATTTATAAAACTCATGGTGTATAGGTTTATTGTATATAGCTTTATAGATTTTGTCTTTTAGATCATCATCGCTGATTCCATTTCTCAAAGGCTCTCTCAAATCTATACCTTTATTATAATGTAAACATAATTTTAAAAATCCATTAGAAGTTAATCTAACTCTATTGCACTCTTCGCAAAATTCATTGCTAATAGCACTTATAAATCCTATGCAACCTTTAAAATCCTTATTTTTATAGTATCTCGCCGGACCATTTCCAAGTTTTTCTTTTACTATTTCGAATTCTCCAAATTCATCTTCAAGCATTTTTAGAATTTCTTCATTTGGTATACCTGTAAATTGTTTACCGCATCCTATAGGCATCAATTCTATAAATCTAACTTGAATATTATCGTCCTTTGCAAGTCTAGCTATATCGCAAAGCTCATTGTAATTATGCTCTTTTATAACTAGACAATTAATTTTAGTTTTAATTCCTAATTTAACAGATTTCTTGATGCCATTTATTACTTGATCCATTTTATCTCTTCTAGTTATTTTTGCAAAGTTCTCTCTATTCAATGTATCTAAGCTTACATTTATAGCGCTTACTCCTGCATCCTTTAAATCTTCTACCATTTCATCAAGTAATACGCCATTGCTAGTCATTGTAATTTCATCGATTCCATCTATATCGTTAATTTCTCTAATTAATTCTACTATACCTTTTCTAACTAAAGGCTCCCCTCCAGTAATTTTTATTTTTTTGATTCCCAATTTAGCTACGACCTTGCATATTCTTATAATCTCATCAAAAGAAAGAATATCTTCATGCTTTATTTCAGGAACACCTTCTTCTGGCATACAATAAGTACATCTTAGATTACACCTATCAGTAACTGATATTCTTAAATATTCAATATTTCTATTTAATTTATCAATCATTGTTATTTCCTCCATTTTTAATGATTAATATACGAAAACATTAAAATTTATATAAACATATTGTTTGATATTAATCTTTATATTATTTTTCAAATAGGTATTCACCACTTTTTCCACCTGTTTTCTTAACAAGGTGAATATTTGATATTACCATACCTTTATTAATTGCTTTACACATATCGTATATAGTTAAAAGAGCTACATTTACACCAGTTAAAGCTTCCATTTCAACTCCTGTTTTTCCAGCAAGCTTAACTGTGCATATAGCAGTTACACTTTTTTCTTCTTCATTTAATTCAAAATCTATTTTTGATTTTGTAATCATTAATGGATGACACATAGGTATTAACTCTGATGTTTTTTTAGTTGCCATAATTCCTGCAACTCTAGCTACTCCAAGTACATCACCTTTTGCAATAGTTCCTTCCTTGATTCTTTTAAATGTTTCTTCATTTACAAAAATTGTACCTGTTGCAATAGCTTCACGTTGTGTTATATTTTTTTCTGTAACGTCTACCATTATAGCATTACCTTTTTCATCAAAATGGTTTAATTCATTCCCCATATCCCTTAACTCCTTTATTACGGTTTTAAATTTAATTTAAAATATTAGATAATTTTAAACTTTTATTTCTGATAATTAATAAATTCAATATCTATTTTTTACTCTTTAATTACATGATATCACAATTTTATATATTATATAACATATGTTTTACATATTATGTATTCTCTCACTTTACTTTTAAAAACAAAAAGTCTATTTAATCCATTTTTTACTTACATTTTGAATTAAATAGGCTCTTTACTTTATTAATTTATTATCATTATTGTAGATTTGTTTATTTTTAGATTTGATTAGATATGTTTTTATAGAAATGAAAAATTATAAATATACCAAGATTATACTATGCAGTGTGATATATATTTTGATATATAGGTATAAACTCACATTTTCTATTTTTAAAAATAGATACATATTTAAATCCTAAATAATCTAACATTTCATAGGATTTATCAAAATCCGCACATACATCTATAGCTCTATGCGAATCAGATCCCAAAGTTATTATTTCTCCACCTAGCTCTTTATATCTTCTAACTATATCTATATTAGGATGTATAGCATTTAAACCATATCTATATCCTGAAGTATTTAATTCTATACCTTTTCCTCCATCTATTATAGTTTTTAAAACTTCATCTAATACATCTCTATAATCATCATATATAATTTTATTATCTTCATAGATTGCATATCTATTTATATAATCCAAATGACCATAAATATCGTAATTTTTAAATTCTTTATTAGTTTGTAGTATAGACTCAAAATACTTTCTATATGCTTCCTCTTTGCTAAGTCCTTCAAAATAATCTCTATGTGACACAGGTATTTTATCTATTGTATGAGTTGAACATAATACAAAATCAAATTTTGTTGAATTTAATATTTTATTTATTTCTTTATTTAAATGACTTTGATATCCAACCTCTATACCTGTCAATAGCTCTATTTCATCACTGTACTTTTCTTTATATTTAGATATTTGTTCTGTATATTTTAGAATATCTAATGAAAAATGGTCTGTATTGAACTCTAGATGATCAGTAAAAGTAAGGCAATCTACACCTATATCTATAGCTCTTTTTATAACATCTTCCATTGTATCCTTTGCATCTATCGAAAAATGTGTATGCACATGATTATCTACTATTTTCATTATAAAACCTCCTATATTTTTTAATTAAATAATACAGGAGGTTTTTAAATATCGTATTAATTTAAGGTAAATTTTAAGTTATTTTTAAATTTACTTTTGAATTGTTTGAGCTAATTTTTTAGTGAATTCTACAGCTGCATCGTATCCCATTATCTTTTGTCTATGATTCATAGCCGCAACTTCTACTATCATAGCTGTATTTCTACCTGGTTTTACTGGAACTACAAGTTTTTCTACTTCTTTTCCTAATATTTTTTCGTATTCTTTATCTAAACCTAATCTATCGTAGTATTTTTCTTGATTCCAATTTTCAAGATGAAGAACTAAGCTGATTTCCTTCATATTTTTCACTGCACCAACTCCATATAGACTTCTAACATCTATTATTCCTATACCTCTTATTTCCATGTAATGTCTCAATAGTTCTGGAGCTTGACCTACTAATCTATCGTCATCTAATTTAATTATTTCAACTGCATCATCGGCAACTAATCTATGACCTCTTTGTATAAGCTCAAGGGCTGTTTCTGATTTACCTATACTACTTTCTCCCTTTATTAAAACACCTATTCCATATACATCCACTAACACTCCATGTATTGTTACACGTGGTGCTAATCTATGATCTAGATAATTAGATATTTTATTAATAAATCTAGTAGTATTTCTCTCACTACTTATAAGCACACGTTCATGTCTTTTAGCTGCTTCGATTATATCTTCATCAACTTCCAATCCCCTTGTAATAACTAAGGCAGGTATATCATAAGAAAATAATTTATCTAAAATTTCTCTTCTTCTTTCTTTATCTATATTTTTAAAGTAAGTATATTCACCTTTACCTATTATTTGTATCCTGTCAAATGAAAAATACTCAAAATATCCAGCTAACGCTAACCCTGTTCTATTTACATCTTGCGATTCCACAAAAAATTCTTTATCCTCTGGTTGGTAAACTACATTAAGCTCCAAATCCCTGACGATATCTGATATCGCAACTTTTTCTTGTGATTCCATGTTTATTCCTCCGATCTAAAATAATTATAAATATTCTCTGCAGCTGTTTTATTTATGCTTTCTACCTCTAATAATTCCTCAAATGTCGCAGCCTTTATATTTTCAATACTTTTAAAATGGCTTAAAAGATTTTTCTTTCTTGTTTCGCCTATGCCTGGTATCTCATCTAATACAGATTTTGTAATAGATTTTTTTCTCAAGCTTCTATGATATGTTATAGCATAATTATGGACTTCTTCTTGTATAGTTGCAACAAATCTATATAAATTTGTTGTTTTATCTAGCACAATTTCTCGAGATTTATTTACTAAGCCCTTTGTTCTATGTTTATCATCCTTAAACATTCCCCACAAAGGTATTTGTAGGTTATTATCGTTAAGTACCTTTTGAACCGCACTTACTTGACCTTTACCTCCATCTAGTAAAATTAAATCCGGTAGATTATCGTGCTTAATTCTTCTTCCTATAATTTCTGCCATTGATCCATAATCGTCTGGTCCTACTATGGTTTTAATCTTATACCTTCTATATTCTTTTCTGTCTTTTTTGCCGTCTGTAAACACGACCATAGTCCCTATTGAATCAACACCCTGAATATTAGATATATCATAGGCTTCTATTCTTTTAGGTACTGTTTCAAGTTCAAGTAACTCTGTTAGCTGGGTTAGAGCTCCTATGCTTTTTTCGTATTTTTGTTTATTTAAATTAGAAAATTTATTTAGATACTCCATAGCATTCCTTCTAACCATTTCAACTAAATTTTTCTTTTCTCCTTTTTGTGGTATTTTAATAGTCACTTTGCTTCCTCTTTTGTGACTTAGCCACTCTTCCAGTATATAATTGTCTTCTATTTCTTCATCTATAATTATTTCTTTCGGTATATACTCTTGTTGCATGTAAAATTGCTTTACAAATGAACCTAATACAGAGTCAGATGAGCTTCCATCTACTCCTTCTAATATAAAATGTTCTCTTCCTATAATTTTACCATTTCTAATGAAAAAAACTTGAACACAGGCTTCTTGTTCTGTCCTAGCCAACGCTATTATATCCTGATTTACGTCTGAACTAGAAGCATCTATTTTTTGTTTTTCCATTATCTCTTCTAAATTCTTTATCTTATCTCTGTAGATAGCAGCTTCTTCAAAGTTAAACTCCATAGCACATGCATTCATTTTCTCTTTTAAAATTTCTATCAATGTTTCTTCTTTTCCAGATAAAAACATCAATATCTCATCTATCATTTTTCTGTATTCTTCCTTTGACACGTTTCCTGTGCATGGTCCTACACATTTTTTGATGTGATGATTTAAGCATGGTCTTGCATTATTTTTAATTGCCTTAGCTATATCTACGTTGCAGTTTCTTATCGGATATATATTTCTTATGATCTCTAGAGTATCATTTACTGCACCTACATTTGTATACGGACCGAAGTATTTAGCCTTGTCTTTTAGTACTCGTCTTACCTTCATAACTCTAGGGTAATCTTCATTTACTGTAACCTTTATATATGGATATGTTTTATCGTCCCTAAGCAAGACATTGTATTTAGGTCTATACTGTTTAATTAAGTTACATTCCAATATTAACGCTTCTAATTCAGAATCAGTAATTATATATTCAAAGGAGGCGATGTTACTTACCATAGACTTTACTTTGGATGAATGATTTTTTGATGATTGAAAATACTGTCTAACTCTATTTTTTAGTGAAATAGCCTTCCCCACGTAGATTATTTTGTTATTTTTATTTTTCATCAAATAAACACCAGGTTCATCTGGCAGTAATTTTAATTGTTCTTGAATATCAAACATCAAATATCTCCTTTTTCTATTCAAAATACTTCTTTAAAAATTGTCCTGTATAAGAATTTTCGACTTTTGAAATTTCTTTTGGAGTTCCTGTAGCTACAATTGTACCTCCATTATCTCCACCTTCTGGACCTAAGTCTATTATATAATCACAGCTTTTTATAACATCTAGATTATGTTCTATAACTACTATAGAGTTTCCTGTGTCTGCTAATCTCTGTAAAACATCTATTAATCTTTCTACATCTGCCATATGCAATCCTGTTGTAGGTTCATCTAGGATGTACAGTGTTTTACCTGTTGGTCTCTTGCTTAATTCTGTCGCCAGTTTTATTCTTTGAGCTTCTCCACCTGATAATTGAGTCGATGGCTGACCTAATTTTATATAAGAAAGTCCGACATCCATTAGTGTCTCTAATTTTCTTTTTATTGTAGGTATATTTTCAAAGAATTCCAATGCTTCTTCTACATTCATGTCTAGTACATCAGATATAGTTTTATCCTTGTATTTAACCTGTAATGTTTCTCTATTATATCTTTCTCCTTTACAAACCTCACAAGGCACATATACATCAGGTAAAAAATGCATCTCGATTTTTATTATACCATCGCCTTTACAAGCTTCACATCTTCCACCTTTTACATTGAAGCTAAATCTTCCCTTCTTGTATCCTCTCGCTTTAGCTTCATTTGTCATAGCAAATAAATCTCTTATATAGTCGAAAATACCTGTATAAGTAGCAGGGTTTGATCTAGGTGTTCTTCCTATAGGACTTTGATCTATATTTATTATTTTATCTATATTTTCGATTCCTTTTATGTCCTTGTGTTTCCCTGGCTTAGTTTTAGATTTATTTACTTTATTTGCCACGCTCTTATATAAAATTTCGTTTATTAGAGTACTTTTTCCTGAGCCAGAAACACCTGTTATACAGACGAATTTACCTAAAGGTATTTTAACATCTATATTTTTAAGGTTATTTTCACTTGCTTCTATTATTTCTATGAATTTTCCATTTCCTTCTCTAATAGTTTCTGGAATTTCGATTTTTCTCTTTCCACTCAAGTACATTCCTGTTATAGAGTTTGGATTTGCTATTATTTCCTCTAATGTACCTTGAGCAACTATTTCACCACCATGTATACCTGCTCCTGGTCCTATATCTACTATGTGGTCTGCTGCTCTCATAGTATCTTCATCGTGTTCAACTACTATCAGTGTATTTCCTAACTTAGTTAAATTCTGTAGTGATGCTATTAACTTATCATTGTCTCTTTGATGAAGACCTATACTTGGTTCGTCTAGCACATATAATACTCCGACTAATGCTGAGCCTATTTGGGTAGCAAGTCTTATACGTTGAGCTTCTCCACCTGATAGAGTTCCAGCCTTTCTAGACAGGTTTAAATATTCCAATCCTACATTTCTTAAGAAAGATGCTCTTTCACGAATTTCTTTTAATATTTCCTGAGCAATAAATTGATTTTTTTCGCTTAACTGCAAATTATCTATAAAATCTATTAACTCAGTTATTGAAAGCTCTGTTACTTCAATTATATTTTTTCCGTTTATTTTTACTGATAGAACTTCTTTTTTAAGTCTGTTTCCGTGGCATTTTGGACAAGGTGTTTCCGCCATAAATTCTTCTATTTTTTCCTTTGAATATTCTGAAGATGTTTCGTTATATCTTCTCTCTAGATTTACAATAACACCTTCAAATGGAGCTTTATAATGTCTTCTTCCTCCATATTTAGAATCGTATTCAAACTCTACCATTACGTTATTTTTGCCGTAAAGTAACTCTTCTACAAAGTCTTCTGGTAACTCTTTAAACGGAACATCTAAAGACACGCCAAATGTCTCTGCTAAGCTTCTTACCATTTTGCTGTAGTAGGTATCATTGTTCTTGCTCACAGACCCCCAAGCTGCAATTGCACCTTGATTTATAGATAAGTCCTTATTAGGAATTACTAAATCCTTATCTACTGTTCTACTTTCTCCAAGACCTTTACATTCATCACAAGCTCCAAAAGGCGCATTAAATGAAAACATTCTTGGAGACAGCTCTTCTATCCCTATACCGTGATCTGGACATGCAAACTTAGTAGAATATAAAACCTCTTCTCCACCTATAATTTGAGCGATTACAAGTCCATCTGATAGTTTGACAGCAGTTTCAATTGAATCAGAAAGTCTATTTTCGATTCCTTCTTTGACTATTATTCTGTCCACAACTACTTCTATATTGTGCTTTTTATTCTTGCTTAGTTCAATTTCATCTGTAACCTCGTAATTTTCTCCGTTTACTCTAACTCTTACGAAGCCCTCCTTTTTTATATTTTCAAGTGTCTTTTTATGTGTTCCTTTTTGACCCCTAACTATAGGAGACAGTATTTGTATTTTAGTTCTTTCTGGAAATTCTAGTATTTTGTCTACTATTTCCTGTATAGTCATTTGACTTATTTTATTTCCGCATACTGGACAATATACTTCTCCTACTCTGGCAAATAAAAGTCTTAGATAATCGTATATTTCTGTAACTGTACCAACTGTCGATCTTGGGTTTCTCGAAGTTGTCTTTTGGTCTATTGATATAGCAGGCGAAAGTCCTTCTATATACTCTACATTTGGCTTTTCCATTTGTCCCAAGAATTGTCTAGCATAAGATGAAAGACTCTCTACATATCTTCTCTGACCCTCTGCGTAAATCGTATCGAACGCCAATGAAGATTTTCCTGAACCCGATAATCCTGTAAATACTATGAATTTATTTCTAGGGATAACTAAATCTATATTTTTTAAGTTATTTTCTTTAGCTCCCCTTATGACTATTTTATCTTCCATTATAAATTCCTTTCTATTATTTTTACATTTTTCCTGATTAATTTATTTTTTATACAATTTATGTCAATTTATCTCAGTTTATATCAAATTATGTCAATTTATCTTATTTTCCAGTTCTTTGATTTTATCTCTCAACTCAGCAGCTCTTTCAAATTGTAAATTAGTAGCTGCTTCCATCATTTCAGCTTTTAATTTTTCTATATTTGCTTTAATTTGTTCCTTATCATCTGTATCTGATATTCCATAAATTTCTTCTTCCTCAGCTAGTTTAAGAGTTTCTATATTATCTCTGATATCTTTTTGAATAGTTTTAGGAATAATACCGTGTTCTTCATTGTATAGCGATTGTATTTCCCTTCTTCTTGCAGTTTCTTCAATAGTGGCTGCCATAGAACGAGTAATTTTGTCTGCATACATAATAACTCTACCCTCTGCATTTCTAGCTGCACGTCCAACTGTTTGTATCAAAGAAGTTTCAGAGCGTAGGAAACCTTCCTTATCTGCATCTAAAATAGCTATTAGAGACACCTCAGGAATGTCTAATCCCTCTCTCAATAGATTTATACCAACTAATACATCAAATTCACCTAGTCTTAAATCTCTTATTATTTCAGTTCTCTCTAAAGTAACTATATCCGAATGTAGATATTTTACCTTTATACCTATTTCCTTTAGATAATTAGTTAAATCCTCACTCATTTTCTTAGTCAATGTAGTAATCAATACTCTTTCATTCTTCTCTATAACCTTATTTATTTCTCCGACTAAATCATCTATTTGATTTTCTATCGGTCTAACTTCTATAATAGGATCAAGTAGACCTGTAGGTCTTATAATTTGCTGTGCTACTGTAGTCGAATGCTCTATTTCATAAGGTCCCGGAGTAGCTGAAACAAATAGAACTTGATTTATATTTTCCTCAAATTCAGAGAAATTTAAAGGTCTATTATCATAAGCAGAAGGAAGTCTAAAACCATTATCTATTAATGATTTTTTTCTAGATTGATCTCCTGCATACATCCCTCTAACCTGTGGTATTGTAACGTGTGATTCATCTACTATCAACAGAAAATCATCTGGAAAGAAATTCATAAGAGTATATGGTTTTTCACCTGGTTTTCTCCCTGTAATATGTCTAGAATAGTTTTCTATTCCTTGGCAAAATCCCAATTCCTTAAGCATTTCTATGTCGTATTTTGTTCTCTGCTCTATTCTCTGTGCTTCAAGCAATTTGTCATTATCCTTAAATTCTTGAACGACCTCTTCCAATTCCTTTTCTATGGATTTTATAGCCTCCTCTATTCTCTCTGGAGTTGTAACATAATGTGATGCAGGGAAAATAGCTGTATAGTTTCTCGTACCTATTATTTTTCCTGTAACGTAATCTATTTCTGTTATTCGATCTATTTCATCTCCAAAAAATTCTACTCTAATCGCTCTTTCATCATTGCTTACAGGGAAAATTTCAACGACATCTCCCCTAACTCTAAATGTTCCTCTGACAAAATTGATGTCGTTTCTCTCGTATTGTATCTCTACTAGCTTTTTAATAATATCATCTCTCTCGACCTGCATACCTACCCTTAGAGATAACATCAAATCCTTATAATCTTTAGGATCCCCTATACCGTAAATACAAGATACAGAAGATACTATTATCGTATCTTTTCTCTCTAAAATCGATGCTGTAGCCGAGTGACGTAATTTATCTATTTCATCATTTATACTCGCATCCTTTTCTATATAAGTGTCACTATGAGCTACATAGGCCTCTGGTTGATAATAATCATAATAACTCACAAAATATTCGACCGCATTATCAGGAAAAAATTCTTTAAACTCACTGTAAAGCTGAGCCGCTAACGTCTTATTATGAGCTAAAATAAGAGTCGGTTTCTTTACCTCTTGTATTATATTTGCCATAGTAAATGTTTTTCCCGAACCAGTAACGCCTAATAAAGTCGAAAATTTTTCATTATGATTTATGGCGTTTACAATTTCCCTAATAGCCTCTGGTTGATCTCCAGTAGGTTTAAAGTCTGATTTTATTTTAAAATCCATAATATCACCTCGCCTCTCTCGAACATTAGTTCACCTTTCTCAATTATACCACAATATATATTACTATTTTCGCACTTTTACATATTAACTTAAAAATATTTTACCCACAATAATACAATTTAAATACTTTTTATAATAATTTTATAATAATCAAATAAATTTTCTTATTAAAAATATTTTATTTAAAAAAAATAAATTTTATTCAATATAATCTTCAGATTTTTTACAAATTTATCCATTTATATATTATAATAGTGTATGTAATATTTAAAAATTTTATAATTATTTATATTACATTTTATTTTTATTTTTAATAGATATGTTTCGATATATGGTATATATTGTATATTGTATAAACATATTTTTAAAACTTAAAATATAAATACATCTTATTTTTTATTTAGTATATTTTATTAATTTTAATTATTTCAAAATTGAAAAGGGGGATTTGTATGTGTGATTTCGTTTCACAAAACCAAAAATTATTCGATGAATTAGATAAACTAATCGATTCATTAGAAGTAGCTGATGAAAGTTCATTAATCTTTGTTCTTAAAGAAGCACAAGGAATTTTTGGATATCTACCAAAAGAAGTTCAACTTCATATAGCAAAAAGATTAGGTATTTCACCTGCTACTGTTTATGGCGTTGTTAGCTTTTACTCTTACTTCTCTACTAACCCAATTGGAGAATACAAGATAAGTGTTTGTCTAGGAACAGTTTGCTTCGTTAAAGGTTCAGACAAAGTTATGGCTGAATTCGAAAAAGAATTAGGAATTAAAGACGGCGAAACTACTGAAGATCTTAAATTCACTCTTGAAAGTTTAAGATGTGTAGGTGCTTGTGGTCTAGCTCCTGTTGTTACTGTCAATGGTAAAGTATACGGTCAAGTAACTGTTGACGATGTTCCAAAAATATTAGACAACTATAGAAATTTAGAATTAAGCTGTTAGGGAGGTAATATTGATGCAAAAATTAAATTCAATAGCTGATTTAAAAGCTGCTGTCCAAGAATATAAACCTATTCTTAACTTAAGAGAAAACCATACTGAAGAAATACCAGATAAAAGAGATATATTAGTTTGTGGTGGTACTGGATGTACTTCTTCAGAAAGTTTAGTTATAATAGAAAATTTAAAAAATGAAATTAAAAAAGCTGGTTTAGAAGACCATGCTATGGTACATCTAACAGGATGCTTTGGATTCTGTGCAATGGGTCCAATAGTTAAGGTTTATCCTGATAACGTATTCTACGTTCATGTTAAACCAGAAGATGCTGCTGAAATAGTTGAAAGTCATATAAAAAATAACCAAGTAGTTGAAAGATTATTATTCGCAGAACCAACTCTAGACTTCCAAAAAGTTAAAAGAGATAGCGATATGGAATTCTACAAAAAACAAGTTCGTATTGCTTTAAGAAACTGTGGACATATAAACCCAGAAGATATAACTGAATACATAGCAAATGATGGTTACACTGCACTTGCTAAATGTTTATCTGAAATGACTCCTAAAGAAGTTATTGAAGAAATGAAAGCTTCTGGATTAAGAGGACGTGGTGGAGCTGGTTTCCCTACAGGAAGAAAATGGGAATCTGCTTCTAAAAACCCTGCTGTAAATGGTAAGAAATTCATAGTATGTAACGCTGACGAAGGTGACCCAGGTGCATTCATGGATAGATCTTTACTTGAAGGTGACCCACACAGTGTATTAGAAGCTATGGCAATAGCTGGTTATGCTGTAGGTGCTTCAGAAGGATACATCTACATAAGAGCTGAATATCCTCTTGCAATAGATAGATTAAAAATAGCTATAGCTCAAGCTGAAGAAGCTGGAGTTTTAGGTGAAAATATATTAGGAACTGGATTTAACTTCAAAATACAATTAAAATATGGTGCTGGTGCATTCGTTTGTGGTGAAGGTACTGCTCTTATAAATTCTATAGAAGGTAAACGTGGTGAACCAAGAATGAAAACATTCTCATCTTCTCAACATGGTTTATGGCAAGCTCCAACTTCTGTAAACAACGTTGAAACATTTGGTAACGTTCCTGCAATAATAAACAAAGGTGCTAAATGGTTCGCTTCTTATGGTACTGAAGATTCTACTGGTACTAAAGTTTTCGCTTTAGGTGGAAAAATAAACAACGTTGGTCTTGTTGAAGTACCTATGGGAACTACTTTAAGAGAAATCGTTTACGATATCGGTGGCGGTATCCCTAACGGAAAGAAATTCAAAGCTGTTCAAACAGGTGGTCCATCTGGTGGATGTATATCAGAAAAAGACCTAGATACTCCAATAGATTTCAAATCATTAAGCGATATAGGATCTATGATGGGTTCTGGTGGTATGCTTGTTCTTGATGAAACTGACTGTATGGTTGACATAGCTAAATTCTTCCTTGAATTCACAGTTGATGAATCTTGTGGTAAATGTACACCATGTCGTATAGGTAACAAGAGATTACTTGAAATGTTAAATAAAATATGCGATGGAAAAGCTGAAGAAAAAGACTTAGATGACTTAAAAGATTTAGCTTTAACTATAAAGAACACTTCTTTATGTGGTCTTGGTAAATGTGCTCCAAACCCAGTACTTAGTACATTAGATTGTTTCTACGATGAATATTTAGCTCACGTTAAAGATAAAAAATGTCCTGCTGGTAAATGTCAATCTCTATTAAATTACGTAATAACTGACAACTGTATAGGTTGTGGATTATGTAAGAAGAATTGTCCAGCTGATGCTATCACTGGTGAAAAGAAACAAAAACATGTTATCGATACTACTAAATGTCTAAAATGTGGTGCTTGTATGTCTAAATGTAAGAAAGATGCTATCATAAAAATGTAGTATTTAACGTATAGTGCTTAAACAATAATTTTATTAAATTATTAAGGAGGAATTTATCAATGAACTTAGTTAACTTAACTATAAATGGTAAAGCTGTATCAGTTCCTGCTGGAACTAAGATATTAGATGCAGCAAAACAAGTAAATATAAAAATACCTAGTCTATGTAATATGAAAATAGAAGAAATCGGATTCGTAGACGACTGTGCTTCTTGCCGTGTTTGTATGGTAACTGCTGGAAACAAATTAGTACCTGCTTGTGGTACTATGGTTAAAGAAGGTATGGTAGTAAATACTAACAGCCCAGAAGCTTTAAGATATAGAAAAAACGTAGTTGAATTATTATTATCAGACCATCCACAAGATTGCTTCACTTGTGATAAATGTGGTACTTGTGAATTACAAAAACTTGCATCTGAAATGAACATAAGAGAAATCAGATTCAAAGGTGAAAAATCAACTTTCAAACCTGATACTTCTTCTCTACCTATAATAAAAGATACATCTAAATGTGTATTATGTAGAAGATGTGAAACTATGTGTAATAAAGTTCAAACTGTAGGTGCTCTTTCTGGTTTAAACCGTGGATTCAACACTATAGTTGGTACTTTCTTCGACCAAGACTTAGTTCATACAGATTGCGTATTCTGTGGTCAATGCGTAAGTGTATGTCCAACTGATGCTTTAATAGAAAAAGATAACTCTAAAGAAGCTTGGGCTGCATTACAACAAACAGAAAAACCTGTTATAGTTCAAATAGCTCCTGCTGTAAGAGTTAGTATATGTGAAGAATTCGGACTAGATCCTGGTACTGTAACTACAGGTAAATTAATATCTGCTTTAAAACAATTAGGATTTGACTATGTATTCGATACTAACTTCGGTGCTGACTTAACTATAATGGAAGAAGCAAATGAATTTGTAGAAAGATTAACTACTGGTGGAACTTTACCAATGTTTACTTCTTGTTGTCCAGCTTGGGTTAGATTCTGTGAAACTCAATTCCCAGATTTAATTCCACACTTATCAACTTGTAGATCACCACAAGGTATGTTCTCTTCAATAGCAAGATATTACTTTGCTGATAAAGTATTAGACAAAAAACCAGATGAAGTAATAATCGTATCTATAATGCCTTGTATAGCTAAAAAATACGAAATATCTAGAGAACAATTAAGCAAAGACGGTTTACAAGATACTGATATATCATTATCTGTAAGAGAAATCGCTAGAATGATAAGAGAAGCTGGTATAGATTTAGCTCATATGCCTGAATCTCAATTCAACAGTCCTTTAGGAAACTCAACTGGTGCTGCTGATATATTCGGTGTTACTGGTGGTGTTCTAGAAGCTGCATTAAGAACTGCTTACACTGACATAACTAAGATGGAATTACCATTCAATGGTATAGATTTTGTAGAAGTCAGAGGATTCAAAGGTATAAAAGAAGCTACTATAAACATAGCTGGTAAAGAAGTAAAAGTTGCTGCTGCTTCATCTTTAGGAAATGCAAGAATATTAGCAGAAGAATTAAGAGCAGACTTAGCTGCTGGTAGAGAACCTAAATATCAAATGATAGAAATCATGGCTTGCCCAGGTGGATGCGTAGACGGTGGTGGACAACCATTCCATCATGGAGACTTCGAAAAAGTTAAAGCTAGAGGTGCTGCTTTATATGCAATAGACTCTAATAAGACTCAACGTAAATCTCATAAGAATGAAGACATATTAACATTATATGCTAACTTCTTAGGTAAGAGAGGCGGACACGAAGCTCACGAATATCTACATACTGACTTCACTGATAAGAGTAACCCATATATGAATGAATAAGATTAATAAAATAGATAGATAAATTTATAAAGGATGATTGCAAAGCTCATTTGCGATCATCCTTTTTTATACTTATTATTATTATTAAATTCTAAAAAATTATTTTTTTAATTTTGTTTTTAAAATCTATACAAAATACTATAATAGCACTTTATAGTATTTATTTCATACATAATATTTAATTTCTAGTTTACAATTTGTCGTATATTGTCTATATCTGTAATCAACAAAACAGAATAAAACATTTTAAAATATAACAAAACATAATAAAAAGTATTGAAATCATATAAAAAAAGTAGTATTATTATAATATAAGAAATATCCATAAGAAATATATCTTATAAATAACAATACTAACAATTTAAAATTAAAATAAATTATCTCAAAAGTATATAACTCTTAATAAGACTCCTTTAGTCTCCGTCTAATTGAGTCTCTTTTTTTATGTAATAAAAAAAAGACTACGTGGCTACGTCTTACTCTCCCAGGCGGTCACCCACCAAGTACCATCAGCGCTAAAGAGCTTAACTTCTGTGTTCGGAATGGTAACAGGTGTATCCTCTTTGCTATAATAACCACATAATCTTTATATGCTAATTTATATAAAAAATTTATCTACAAAATAAATTCATTGCTTTCTCAAATTTTCATAATAAATTAACACTTTCAAAATTGCAAACATTTAATGAAGGCATTATTCATTTGGTCAAGTCCTCGATCTATTAGTATCAGTAAGCTAAATACATTACTGCACTTACACCTCTGACCTATCAACCAGGTAGTCTTCCTGGGATCTTA
>NZ_JALEXO010000343.1 GCF_022780145.1 Intestinibacter sp. | reverse complement strand
TTCCTGTACCTCTACAAGAAGAGCATGTTTTTTCATATACTTTTCCTTTTCCATTACATTCAGTACATGTTGTTCTTGTCATAAATGTTCCAAACAATGATCTTTGTTCAGATGTAACTGTACCACTACCATTACAAGTAGGACATTTTTTTTCTCCATGTCCCCCTTTACCATCACATTCTGAACATGTATCATTTACAGTGACGTTTACAGTTTTTTTACATCCAAATACAGCTTCTTCAAATGTAAGGTTTACATTAATTACGCTATCTCTTCCTTTTCTCGCTCTAGATGATGAACGACCTGATCCAAAGTTAAATCCTCCAAATCCTCCACCAAATATATCTCCAAATATATCATCAAATCCACCAAATCCTTGGCCACCGAAACCTCCAGCACCACCAAATCCTTGACCGTTTACACCTTCATGACCAAATTGATCGTAGTTTCTTCTCTTAGTTTCATCTGATAGTACTTCATATGCTTCATTTATTTCTTTAAATTTTTCTTCCGCTTCTTTGTCACCTGGGTTTTTATCTGGGTGATATTTCATAGCTAATTTTCTATAAGCTTTTTTTATCTCAGATGCATCCGCACTTTTGCCAACACCTAAGACATCATAGTAGTCTCTTTTAGTACTCAAGTTTTGTCACCAACTTTATATTACAAAACAATAGCTTGTAGAATATTAAACTACAAGCTATTATTAATTGTTTTAAAAAAGATTAATATCCTTTAATTTATTATACACAATCTCTATGTTTTTGCAACAAATTCAAATCTTATACTTCTTTGAAATCTGCATCTACAACATCATCATTTGATTGATTTTGATCAGCTTGTTCTCCACCTTGAGCAGCTTGTTCAGCTTGAGCTTGTTGATACATTTGCTCAGATATTTTGTGGAATTTGTTCATTACTTCATCTATAGCTGATTTTATTTCTTCAGCAGTTGCAGATTCTTTATCTTTTACTTCTTTTAATGACGCAACAGCAGCTTCTATTGCAGATTTATCATCAGCATTTACTTTGTCACCAAGTTCATTTAAAGTTTTTTCTGTTTGATATATAGTTGAATCAGCTTGGTTAACTGCTTCTATTCTATCTTTTTTAGCTTTATCAGCTTCAGCATTCATTTCAGCTTCTTTAACTTTTCTTTCTATTTCTTCTTCTGATAAGTTAGTTCCTGAAGTTATAGTAACTTTTTGTTCTTTTCCAGTTCCTAAATCTTTAGCAGTAACGTGAACTATACCATTAGCATCTATATCGAAAGTAACTTCTATTTGAGGTATTCCTCTTGGTGCTGGTGGTATTTCTGATAATTGGAATCTACCTAAAGTAGTATTATCATATGCCATAGATCTTTCACCTTGAAGTACATGTATATCAACAGCAGTTTGGTTATCAGCAGCAGTTGAGAATACTTGAGATTTCTTAGTTGGTATTGTTGTATTTCTTTCTATTATTTTAGTCATTACGTTACCCATAGTTTCTATACCTAAAGATAGCGGAGTAACATCTAATAATAATAAGTCGTTAACTTCACCAGTTAATACACCAGCTTGTATAGCAGCACCAGCAGCAACACATTCGTCTGGGTTTATACCTTTATGAGGATCTTTTCCTATGAATTTTTTAACAGCTTCTTGAACAGCTGGTATTCTTGTAGATCCACCTACTAATAATACATCATCTATTTCTGATACTGAAAGTCCAGCATCTGATAAAGCACTCTTAGTTGGTCCCATAGTTTTTTCTACTAAGTGAGCAGTTAATTCATCGAATTTAGCTCTTGTTAAATCTATATTCATATGTTTTGGACCTTCTGCAGTTGCAGTTATGAATGGTAGATTTATGTTTGATGTCATTGTTGAAGATAATTCTTTTTTAGCTTTTTCAGCAGCTTCTTTTAATCTTTGTAAAGCCATTTTATCGTTTCTTAAATCTACACCTTCAGCTTTTTGGAATTCATCAGCTAAGTAGTCTATTATAACTTTATCGAAGTCATCTCCACCTAATCTGTTGTTACCAGCAGTAGCTAAAACTTCGAAAGTACCGTCACCGATTTCTAGTAATGATACGTCGAATGTACCACCACCTAAGTCGAATACTAAGATTTTTTTGTCTTCGTCTAATTTATCCATACCATATGCTAAAGCAGCAGCTGTTGGTTCGTTGATTATTCTCTTAACATCAAGTCCTGCTATTCTACCTGCATCTTTAGTTGCTTGTCTTTGTGCATCTGTGAAGTATGCTGGAACTGTTATAACTGCTTCAGTTACTGTTTGACCTAAGTAGCTTTCAGCATCTGCTTTTAATTTTTGAAGTATTATAGCTGATATTTCTTGTGGAGTATATCCTTTACCATCTATATTAACTTTGTAATCTGTACCCATATGAGTTTTTATTGATGTTACAGTTCTTTCTGCATTTGTAACTGCTTGTCTTTTTGCAGGTTCTCCGACTATTCTTTCACCATCTTTTGTAAATGCTACTACTGATGGTGTTGTTCTCATACCTTCAGTGTTTGCTATTATTTGAGGTTCTCCACCTTCTAATACTGCAACACAAGAATTTGTTGTTCCTAAATCTATACCTATTACTTTTGCCATTTTAAAACGCCTCCTGAAAATTTTCATTCTTAATTAATTTATTTATTTACTAGCTACTTATTTTACTAGCTATTTATTATTTGCAATATTTATTAGCAAGATACTTTTACCATTGTCGGTCTTATTACCTTTGTACCTAGCTTGTATCCTTTTTGTAGTACCATTACAACCTTGTTTGGTTCTACGCCTTCGATACTTTCTTGCATTACTGCCATATGAACATTTGGATCAAATTCAGCACCTTCTGCTTCTATTTCTTCAACTCCAAATTTAGTAAGTGAATCTTTTAGTTGTTTGTAAACTAAATCCACACCTTTGAAAAGAGCTTCTTCTTTATCTGTACATGCATCTAGTGCTCTTTCCATATTATCTATAACTGGTATTAATTCAGTTATTATCTTTTCATTTGCAAATATTCCTATAGTTTCTTTTTCTTGTTGTGTTCTTCTCATGTAGTTAGCATATTCTGCTTGAAGTCTCTTATATTTATCTTCATATTGTTCTATTTTAGATTCTAAGTCTTTTATTTGATCGTTGACTTTCTTTTCTTCTAATTTAGAATTTATATCTGTCACATTGTCATCCTCAGTTTGTTCTTTATCAACATCTTCTGTCACTTGATCTTCAATTACTTGATCTTCAGTGGAAGTACTTGAATCATTTTTAACTTCAGATTGCACATCCTTTTTTTCCAAGATACTACACCCCTCGATTCCTTTTATTTTCTATTTATTATTAAGCAATATATTCATATAATTGATTATTGAATATATTCTAGAATAATCCATTCTAGTCGGACCTATAAAGCTTATACGTCCTATTTGTTCATTGTCTATTTTATATGTAGCAGTCACAACACTACATTCCTTAGCTTGTTGACAATCATTATCGCTACCAATTATTATATTAGTGTTATCCTTTAGTATGCCCTTCGAATGTATAATTTGTGATACGGTTTCTTTTGTCTCAAGCATATCTAAAAAGCTTCTAGCCTTTAGTACATCATTAAATTCTGGATAATTGAGTATGTTTGTAACTCCATTTAAGCTGATTGAAACATCTTCTTCTGATACGTTAGAATTTAATATACTAAGTAGCTTATCTACTATTGAAGAATATTCTCCTATTTCGTATTTTATAAAAGCTATTAAATTGTTATCGATATCTGTTATACTCTTTCCTGCAAGCTTCTTAGTAAGATTATCAGAAATTATATTCAACTTAGCTTGATCTAAATACTTTTTGGTGAATATATCAGTTTTCTTTATATCACCAGTATCTGTCACAACTATCAATAAAATACTGTGCTCTGCCATGCTAACTAGTTGTATATGTTTAATCACACTAGGCTTTACTAGCTGTCTTGTTGTACCTATTGTAGTGTAATTAGTAAGCTGTGATAACATTTTAGAGGTTTCATGAATTAAACTTTGTATATGGCTCATATTACTTTCCACACATTTTTCTATGACCTGCTTATCGCTATCGTCTAATTCATTAGTTCCCATCAACAAATCTACATATAATTTATAACCCTTTTCTGTTGGCACCCTACCTGCTGATGTATGCGGTTGAACTAGATATCCTAATTCCTCTAAATCTGCCATTTCATTTCTTATAGTTGCAGCGCTAACTCCAAGGTTATGCTTTTTAGAAATTGTTCTAGATCCTACAGCTTCAGCTGTTTCAATATAATCTTTAACTATCGCTTTGAGGATTTTCATTTTTCTTTCATTAAGTTCCATTATAAGTTCCTCCTTGCTGTTAGCACTCATTAAACCCGAGTGCTAAAAAGATTATATATATTATATACCATTTATTTTTTTGTTTGTCAATACTTTTAATCTATATAATCTAAAAAAATGCTGTTTGATATTTCTCTTCCCCTTTGAGTGAGTTTAATTCCTTTATTTGTTTTTATTATTAAACCCAACTCAATTTGTTTATTTAACTGTTCTTTATATTTACTTTCAAAATCTATGCCAAACTCCTCAAAGTCCTTAAAAATTATTCCTTCATTCATTCTAAGACCCATAATAATTTTTTCCTCTATTTTGTCCTTTAAAGTCAGTTCTTCAAAAAACTCTATAGGCTTTTGATTTTTAGATAATTTATCGTGATAAGAATCTAGACTTCTTTCATTATTGTATCTAACATTATTAATATATCCAGATGCTCCCGGTCCTAAACCTATATAATTTTTACATTTCCAGTATAATATGTTGTGTTTACATTCATATGTATCTTTGGCGTAATTAGATATTTCGTATTGATTGTAGCCTTTTGATTTTAAATAATTTATAGTGTATTCGTACATTTTAATATCTTCATCTTCGTCGCCCATTTCAAACTCTTTATTCATATACATATCGTATAGCTTTGTACCCTCCTCTAAAATCAGAGAATACGCCGATATATGCTCTGGATTTAAATCGACAACCTTTTGAAGAGTCTCTTTCCAATCTTGAAATGTCTGATTTGGTAAATTATACATTAAGTCAATATTTATATTTTCAAATCCAACCTTTCTCGCTTGTATATAGTTTTTTTCAAATTCTTCATAAGTATGTATTCTACCTATAAAGTTCAGTAAATCCTTTTGTAAGGCCTGCAAGCCTATACTGAGCCTATTTATACCTATAGACTTCATAAATCTTAATTTGTCCTCATTTAACGTCCCAGGATTGCATTCCATAGATATTTCGGCATCTTTATCTATATAAAAATTGTTTTCTATTTCTTGCATTATCATTTTTATATCTTTGTTATCTAGGATACTAGGTGTTCCTCCTCCAAAGAATATGCTATTTATTTTTCTATCTTTATTTTTGTATAAACTCATCTCTTTTTTTAAATCTGATAAAAATCTATCTTTTTCACTTTTGACAATTTTATAAGAGTTAAAATCGCAATATTTACATTTTTTTACACAAAACGGTATATGTATGTATAATCCTAACAAAAAATCACCTTCTTCGATTTCTTTTTTATAAATTATAACCATAAAATTTAAAAGGCAAACCCAAAAGAGTTCGCCTTTATATATTAATATTTAACTTGGTAAGTTCCACGTCTTCTTTCATCAGCAGTTCCATTTATTCCAAGATCCTTATCCTTAGAAATTGCTTGGATTGATCCATACATAATATTAGAATCATAATAATTTAATGAATAAGTATTTCCATCTGCTGCTATTTGTTGTCTTATATCATCAGGAATTTCTTCCTCATAATATACTTCTTTAGAATTTCTAAATACAAATCTAGGTTTATCTACTGCCTTTTGTAAATCTACACCATCTCTTAAGTTCCAATTTATAACTTGAGCTAGTACTTGAGGTATAGCATTTCCACCTGGAGTAGCAATTCCCATCATAAAGTCATCACCCTTAGTGATTATAGATGGAGCTATAAAGGTTCTAGATCTCTTACCTGGTTCGTATTTATTTATTGAATAACTATTTTCATTAAAATGAATTGAAGCATCGTTTAAGAAGAAGCCTCCAACAGATACTTGACTTCCGAAGAAATCACCTAATGTATTAGTACATGATACTACCATTCCTGATGAATCTGTAACGACAAATGCTGTTGTATCTTCACTTTCCATATCGTCTATATCTTTTACTTCGTTCTTTTTATATAGATATTTTGCGTACTTATCTGTAGTTAATTTTTGATAGTCTTTTTCTTCACTATTAAAATTAGGATCTGATATATTTGCTTGTCTACTTGTATATGCTATATTAGATATTTTTGTCATTTCTTCTATATATTTTACAGGGTCTTCGTCATAGCTTGGTAAATCTACATATTCTATCATGTTGAGAATTTGTAATAAAGTTACACCACTAAAAGGCGCAGGAGCTGTAACTACGTCATATCCATTGAAATCTCCTGTTATAGGTTCTTGTTCTTCAACTTCATAGCTAGACAAATCTTCTGCTGTAAAATAAGCACCTGTAGTTAATTTTTGTGCTATTTCTCCCTTATAAAAAGCATCAGAACCATTCTTTTGAATTTGAGTTAATGTATCAGCTAGTTCAGGTTGAACTATATTTTTGCCTACAGCTTTAGGTTCTCCATTTGCTTCAAAGAACTGAGTCATTTGAGATAAATCAGAATAACCTTTATATACGCTTAATCGATTGTATAGATTTTGATTCATTTCAAATCCATCTTTTGCTAAATCTATAGCTGGTTGAAGTAAATCACTCATTTTAAGTTTACCATGTTCACTTTGAACAGTTTCTATACCTTTAACAAAGCCTGGCACACCAATTGTACTTTTCATCGTATCAGAGCTAATAGGTGCTGTTTCTCTATAGTTATAGAATTTATAATCCTTAGAATCAGGTAGGTATACAAGCATACATCCTCCACCGCCGATTCCAGAACCATATGGCTCAACAACTCCTAGTACATATGATATCGCTGCTGCTGCGTCAACTGCATTTCCTCCATCTTTTAAAACCTTCATTCCAACTTCTACCGCCAATTCATTAGATGAACTCACGCCGTATCCAGAAGTAACATCTCTATCTAAAGCTTTATTCACAGATTTATTAAAAAGAGCAGCAATATTATCGTAGAAAACTAGGCTTAAGCATAAAATTATTACTGCAAATACACTCGCTATTTTTTTTGCCAAATTTTTCCTCTCCTTTTACTTGTAAATTTTATATAAAAAAAATTTTATTTATATACACATAAAAGTTTTAGAAATTAATTTCTAAAACTAAATATGCGACATACAATATAACTATTAAAATACATAACCCTGAAAAAGTTATTTCTTTTCTATTTTTTATCATTATTTGGATTTTTTCTTTTATTGTTAACTCTCTGCTCATATCTCATACCTCTCTATACAAATGGTAAGAAACAAATAATACCATATACAACTAAAGAAACACCTAATGAACTTGCTACAGTTAATTTTATACCTTGTTTATAATAAGCATTTGCTATTAATCCAGGAATAACTATTCTTATAGCTTCAAGAGCTCCTAATGCATCACCCATAGATGCATTAACTGCAGTTATTACTAAATTTAAAATCATACTTACAAATAATAAAGCTAAAAATCTTCTTCTACCGTATAATATTAAAAATTTATTTAAACCAAATTCAACTATCATATATGTCAATAAACTTATTAAAAATATAACTATTATCCCTTTTGGGTCACTCAATGATAAAGCCATATATCCAGGGACTACCATCCCACCTGGATTTATCCCAAACTTTTCTTGAAATAATAAACTCAACGTTAATCCTAAAATAATAGCTACATATAATTCACTAATTCCCATGTAATCCTCCTCAATTCCTTTCTATCCTAAAGTTTTTTCTTCACTATCTACTACTATTGTGTCTTCATCTCTACTCATACTTAATAATTTTTCGATGAAAGGTTCACCTTGACCATGTATATTACCTACACCAAATAACATTCTGTCTTTTAATAATGGATAAATAGTTTCTATAATTTTATCCGGTTCAGCATATTCTAAGTCTATATAATTTTTGACATTAGGGAATTCCCCATTTTTATACGCCGTTGTAATTGGGTCTGTAACTTCACCAATAGCAACTAAAGTATGAGTTTGTATTTTTGGAAATACATCTGAAACAAATATCTCAGTTCTATCAACTCTGTCCTCTCTACAGTTCATAATAACTATAGGATCTTCAGTGTTGTAATCTAATTCCTTAACTCTTTCCCAAATATTAACTGTTGATTGTGGATCATTTGCCGCAAAACCATTTACAAATGTACAGTTTAAATCTTCATCACCAATTCTAGTAATTCTCATTGCTCCTGGGTCTGGATGTGCATTTAACATACCTTTAAAGCATGTTTCTTCATCTATACCTAAAGCTTGACCTACTGCTAAAGCTAATGAAGCATTTTCTGGGAATATCATATAATCAAATTGAGCTAAATATTCATCTGTAATTTTTGAATTATCTGCAAGTATTACCTTAGTATTTCTCTCTGCTGCGATTTCCTTAAAGTAATTAGCATAAGGACCATCAACTGTTATTAAATATCCATCATATGGTATTGTCGCTCCAAACGCTTGTGCAATTTGATCTAATGTTGGACCCATAACATCTAAATGGTCTTCCAATACGTTAACTATAACCACGATATTAGATTCTAACATTCTAAATTGGAAAACTTTTTGATAATCAGGGTTTACAGCCATACACTCGCAAACTAAAGCCTCTGCATCTAAGTCAGCAGCTTTTTGCAAAACTTTTAATTGTTCTCCTATGTTTGCCCCTTGTGGCTTTCTAACTATGATGTCTTCATCATCTTGAAACCAATAAATCATTCTAGCAGCTGTACCAGTTGTCTTACCTATAGTTCTATATCCTGCTTCTGTTAAAATACTAGTTATTAATCTAGTTACTGTAGATTTTCCTCTTATTCCATTTATATTTACCCTTATTGGTATTTTTTCAACATTTCTCTTTTGTGCCAATTGTTCTCTAATACCTAAAATTAATAATATTGCCACACATACTACTATAATAAAAATAACTCATCCCTCCTAAAGATTAACTTTTATATTTTTTATCACCACTTATCAAAATTTACACTAAAACATAAAAGTATTTTAATTTTTAATCAAGAAATAAAACTCGATAATTTACTTATATTTAACAACTCATAAGATTATACCAAAAAAATATCTTTTCTAAAAGTATTTTTTTCTATTTTGTAGAATTTAGTGTTTTTAATGCACTAAAAACAACCTATTTTCCAACATAAAATCAATCGCATTTTTTTCATAAGTCTATTTTATATTATTTTACATACCTTTTCAATAAATATGACTCGTTTAAATTCTTTCATTTTCTTAAAAATTACAAAATTCTGCAAGATAATCCTCGTAAACTTTCAATTTTTTATTTTCATTATATATAATACTCTTTTTTTCAAGAATGTCACTACTTTATTTATTTATTTTATATTATTTTTATAATATTTATTTTATATAAACAAATTAATTTATACAAATAAAAATAAGTTTAAATATAATACTTCTAATTATATGACTATATAATGAATGAACTCTATCCAAACGATATTTCTTATAAATATATTTGTATAGAGCTCATCACTACTTTTATTAAATTTTACAGCTTATTAATCGTCTAATTTTAAAACAGCCATAAATGCCTTTTGTGGTACCTCTACATTTCCGATTTGTCTCATACGTTTCTTACCTTCTTTTTGTTTTTCAAGAAGTTTCTTTTTACGAGATATATCTCCACCGTAGCATTTAGCAAGTACGTCTTTTCTAAGTGCACTTATAGTTTCTCTAGCTATTATTTTATTTCCAACAGCTGCTTGTATTGGCACGGCGAATTGATGTCTTGGTATTTCATTTTTTAATTTTTCACACATAGCCTTACCTCTAGAATAAGCCTTTGATTCGTGTACGATAAAGCTAAGGGCATCTACTTGCTCTTTGTTTATTAATATATCTAATTTGACTAGTGTAGAAGGTTGGTATCCCTTCATTTCATAATCTAGTGAGCCGTATCCTCTAGTTCTAGATTTTAACGCATCGAAGAAATCGTATATAACTTCATTAAGAGGTAGATCATAATGTAGCATAACCCTCTTAGGGTCTATATATTCCATGTGAAGCATAGTTCCACGTCTTTCTTGACATAATTCCATTACGACTCCTACAAAGTCCTTAGGAACTATTATATCGGCTTTTACGATAGGTTCTTCTATCATTTTTATTTCTGATGATTCTGGTAAATTTGTAGGATTTTGTATCATAACTACTTCTCCAGATGTCTTAGTTACTCTGTATATAACAGATGGAGCTGTTGTTACTAGATTTAAATCAAATTCTCTTTCTAATCTTTCTTCTATTATTTCTAGATGTAATAATCCTAAAAATCCACATCTAAATCCAAATCCCAATGCTGCTGAAGTCTCTGTTTCAAACTCTAAAGCTGCATCATTTACTTGTAATTTTTCAAGGGCATCTTTTACGTTTTCGTATTTTTCACCTTCGCCTGGATATATACCACAGTAAACCATAGGTGTAGCCTTTTTATATCCTGGAAGAGGTTCATCTGTAGGATTTTTGGCATCTGTTATAGTATCGCCGACATGACAGCTTCTGATGTCTTTTATGCTTGCAGCTATATATCCAACATCTCCAGCTTGAAGATTGTCTAATTCAGTTGGATTAGGAGCCATTACACCTACTTCTGTGACTTCAAATTTCTTTTTGGTATTCATCATCTCTATTGTCATACCTTTTTTTACTTCACCTTCATATACTCTTACATACGCAACAACACCTTTATACGCATCGTAATATGAGTCAAATATTAAGGCTTTTAAAGGTTTATTTTTATCACCTTGTGGGGCAGGTACATTTTTTACGATATCTTCTAGTACATCTTGTATATTTAAACCTGTTTTAGCTGATACTAATGGCGCTTCACTTGCATCAAGACCTATAATTTCCTCTATTTCTTCCTTTACTTCATCTGGTCTTGCACTTGGAAGGTCTATTTTATTTATTACTGGTAGTATTTCTAGATCTTGATCTAGAGCTAAATACACATTTGCTAGAGTTTGAGCCTCTACACCTTGTGCTGCATCTACTACTAAAAGAGCTCCCTCACATGCAGCTAAGCTTCTAGACACCTCATAATTAAAGTCTACATGCCCTGGAGTATCTATTAAATTTAAATAATATTCTTCTCCCTCAAATTTATAATTTAAACTTACAGCATTCAATTTAATAGTGATGCCTCTTTCTCTTTCCAAATCCATACTATCAAGAACTTGATTCACCATTTCTCTTTCACTTACTGCTCCGGTAATTTCTAAAATACGATCGGCTAAAGTACTTTTCCCATGATCAATATGGGCAATAATGGAAAAATTTCGAATATTTTCTTGCTTTTTTTTCATTT